>JAXHTF010000056.1 GCA_034211275.1 Acidobacteriota bacterium | reverse complement strand
TCCGTCTCGTGGGGTCCGCCACCAACGAGAACGCGGTGGCCAACTTCATCGAGAACTTGGATCGGGTCGAGGAGTTCCAAGAGCCCTCGCTGAATCACATGCGCGAGTCCCGAGGCGGCTACTACAGCTTTGATATTCGAGTGGGATACAAGCTGAAGCCTAATGAGAACGCGGCCGGCGCCGAAAGCCAGTCCAGCGGATAGGGAGTTAGTTCCGCCATGGAAACCGGTTTAGAAGGCAAACCTTGGTATTACGGCCTAGCCATCGGCTTGGTCGTGGGCCTCGCCATCTTCGGCTTGTACCATTTCAAGCTCTCGGAAGGCGTGCGCGAGGACATCACGGCGGAGGAGAACCGCATCGCCGACCTGCAGCAGAAGATCGCGAAGGGACAGGCCGCCAAGGCCCGCCTGCCGCAGCTGCGGGATCAGGTGCTGATCCTCGAGCGCGAGCTCGAGAAGCTCCTGCGCATTCTGCCTTCCCGCCGCAACACCCAGGAGCTGATCCGCCGGGTGCGGGCTCTCACCGAACAGGAAGGCTTCAGTCTGAAGGTCTTCGATCCCGCCGAGCGCGAGACGGATCGCGAGTTCTACAAAGAATGGCCGATCAAGATCAATCTCGATGGCGGCTATCATGAGCTGGCGCAATTCTTCGATCGCCTCAGTCGCCTTTCCCGCATCATCAACGTGGAAAACCTGCGGATCAGTGCCCGGCGCAACCAAGGGACTCACACCATCAACGCCCGCTTCACCGCCAAGACCTTCGTTTACAAAGAGCCTCCGCCTCCCGAGCCGGATGACTCCAACAAGAAGAAGCGGAGGAGATGATGAGTAATCCTGGCGTACACGTCCGCATGCGCAGCTGGCTCGCAAGCCACCGTGGCAGCCTTCTCGGGTGGGTTCTGCTCGCCCTGCTGGCGATGGGAGCGCCCCTCGGGGATGCCCTCCTGGCCCAGGATCCGGACTCGGAAGCCGCCACCGCCGAGGATGGCGAGCTGGAAGACGAGGAATTGGGAGAGGACGATCCCTTGGGCGGAGGCCCCGTCGAGGGCATCGACGAGATCGAGGAAATCCTGGAAGCGGATGAGGACATTTTCGCCGGTGGTGGGTATACCTACGACGCCGGTGATCGCCGCGATCCTTTTCGGTCGCTCCGAGCCCGCAATCGGGTCGAGCTGCCCAAGGGACCGCGGCCGGAAGGCAAGCCCGGCTTGCTGATCGAGGAGCTCTCCCTGGCCGGCGTGATCAACACTCCGGAAGGGATCTTCGCCATGGTCCGGGGTGGGCCGAAAGACAAGAGCTACCTGCTCGAGGAGGGAGACCAGCTATACGACGGTGACGTGGTGAGCATCACGTCGACCGAGGTGGTCTTCAAGCAAATCATCAACGACCCGTCGGCGATCAAGCCGTTTCGAGAGGTCGTCAAGCGCCTCGACACGAACTGATGTCGAGTTGTAGCCGTGAACTGGAGGCTGTCCCCATGGGATATCTGCTGAAGTCCAGAAGAAGCCTGACCGACGGTGACCTAGGGCGCCGGCTATCGCTGATGGCCGTGCTCGTCCTGGCCGTGGGCTTTCTTCTCCCCGGATTCGCTCTCGCACAGCAAGGAGCCGCTGCGGAAGCTGCGTCGCTGCGCATCGAGGCCGTGGAGTTGAGTGAAGACTCAAGCTACGCCGACCTGGAGGTGATGGCCAGCGATCCTCTGGTCTGGACCAGCTACTGGGACGCCGAGGGTCGCTTGGTTGTCGAGTTGCCCAACAGCACGCCGGAGGCCGCGGTGGCTTCCTTCGAGAGCGATTCCGGACTGGTGTCCATGGTCGACGTCTCGGTGGAGGAGGGGGCCTGGCAGCCCATCACGCGGCTGACCGTCGCTACCCGCCGGGATGTGGAGCATTCGCTGGTGGCGGAGGGCAACTCCCTGCGGCTGCGGCTGACGCCGGTCTCCGACGGGCCCATCGCCGGTGAGGATGAAGGCTCTCAGGTCGCTTCTTATGAGCCCCTCCCGGCCAGTACTGGGTCTGCCACCACGGAGCCCGCCGGCGACGAGATGATGGCGGAAGGCGACGAGCCGGAGCTGCGAGAGGTCGCCATGGGTGGCGATGAGTCTCCCCAGGGCGCCGAGCCGGCCACCGGCTCCGCCGATGACGAGCTGCAGGTTCAGGCGGTGGCCGCCAACGGCTCCCCCGCTACCGTCTTGCAGGGGGTGGAGGTTGTGACCACCCTCGGCGGCACTACCATCAAGGTGGTCGGCGACGGTTCCTTCAGCTACGAGAGCTTCCAGCTGGAGAACCCTTCCCGCTTCGTCCTCGATCTACAGGGCGTGGTCAATACCAGCAATCGTTCGACCCTGGCGGTGGACAGCAACACCGTGCAGCGGGTGCGGGTGGCTCAGTTCCAGCCTTTCCCGAGCCCGGTCTCCCGCGTTGTCTTCGACCTCTCCAACGGCGGAGATCCGGTGGTACGCGCTGCCGACAACGGCCTTCTGGTGAGCTTCGGCATGGGAGCCCAGGCGGAAGTCTCCATGGATCAGCCGGCGGTGGAACCCGCGGCCGACTCGATGCGGGACGAGCCCATGGTCGCCGAGACCGAGCCCGCCGCCGAGCCCATGACCGGGGCCGCCGACGACTCGTCCGTGGCGGTGGTGGTCACCGAGCCGGCTGACGAAGCAGATTCTGTCGAGTCCGACGTGCAGGTCGCCGAGACCGAGCCCTATGAAGTCGAGCCGTTCGACGAGCCGCTAGCCGAGGAGACCGGTGCCGAGGCCGAGGCCGTTCCCGCCGAGCCCTTCACCGAAGAAGGGGAGCTGACGGAAGCTGCCGAAGAAGTTGCGGTGGCGGAGGTCACCCCCATGGAGGACACCAGCGACGCCGGGACCATGGCCGAAGAACAACCGGCCCAGCAGTTCGACGACGAGCCCTTCGCCAGCGATACCGTGACTGCCGAAGCTCCGGCGCCGCCGCTGCCGGAGCTCCCGGAGGTACCCTCGGAGAACGCCGCCGGTCTGCGCGTGGCGGGTGTCGAGGCTCAGCCGGAGGATGTGACCAGCGACGTCGGCCTGTTCGAGGCGGCGGAAGTGGACTTCCAGCAGCCGGTGCAGGAGATCGATCCCGCCACCACCGACGTCTCACCCCAGGTGGTGGGCAGCGGCGGCCGTGTTTATAGCGGCCGGCCGATCACCATGAGCTTGAAGGACGCCGACATCAAAGATGTGTTGCGCTCCTTCTCCGGCATCACCGATCTCAACGTGGTGGTGCACCCGGAGGTTCGGGGTTCGGTGACCGTCGAGCTGCGGGACGTGCCCTGGGATCAGGCGCTGGATCTGATTCTCAAGATCAACGGCCTGGACTACGTGCTGGAAGGCAACATCATGCGCATCGCCAGCACCTCCAAGCTGCAGGACGAGGCCGACGCCCGCCGCCGCCTGGCTGCGGCCCGGGCCTCGGAGATTCCGCTGCAGACAGTGATCCGGGCCATCAGCTACGCTGACGCGTCGCAGATCGCCAGCCTGCTGGCCAGCGGTGGCGGCGGTGGCCGCGCCGGTGGCAGCCGCGCGATCTTGAGCAGCCGCGGCTCGATTACCGTCGATCGCCGGACCAACAAGCTGATCATCAAAGAGCTGCCGTCGAATATGAGCACCGTGCTCGCCATCATCGACAATCTCGATACGGCGGAGCCGCAGGTGCTCATCGAGGCCCGGGTGGTGGAGACCACCAAGAGCTTCTCCCGCTCCCTGGGTATCAACTGGGGCTTTGATGCGGTGGCTGACGATCAATTCGGCAACACCACCGGTCTCAACTTTCCCCACCGGGCTTCCGCCGGTGGTGGAGTGCAGCTGCTCACCGGCGGCAACAACGGCTTCCTGGACATCAGTCTGGGCAACGTGCTCGACACCTTCACCCTCGACCTGAGCCTGCAGGCGGCGGAGAACGAAGGTCTGGTGAGCATCCTGTCGGCGCCCAAGATCACGACCCTGAACAATCAGCGGGCCACGATTCAGAGTGGTCTGCAGATTCCGATTCAGACGGTGGCGAACAACACCGTGTCGGTGCAATTCGTCAACGCGACCCTGCAACTCGATGTGACACCGCAGGTCACCGCGGAAGGTACCGTGATGATGGACATCAACCTGGCCAAGCGCGAGCCGCAGCTGGCCTTCGCCATCGCCGGTGCCGCCAATGCTCCGATCTCGACCAAGCAGGCCCGCACCCGGGTGATCGTCCGCGACGGTGGCACCACCGTCATCGGCGGCATCTACGAGGTCTCGAACAACCGAGGCCAGGACCGGGTGCCGGGCTTGGCGAACGTGCCAATTCTGGGGCACCTGTTCAAGAACCGGCGGCGCAACATCGACAACGAAGAGCTGCTGATTTTCATCACACCCCGGGTCATTCAACTTTAGAGTAGGGAATCATGACGATGAGAGCTAGAAGCACCTTCCTGATGCTTGCCATCGCCGGCCTGCTGGTGATCAGCGCCTGTAGCAGCGACCGGGTCGAGGACACCGACGGTTCGGTGATCCTCTCGGTCTCGGACTTCGATGGACTGGCGACCCGGGTGAGCGTGAATTCCAGTGGCAGCAGCTATGTCCTGGGCAACCTCACCATCACCAACTCTCCCAAGAATCCCGGGTCGCCGACCAGCAACCTGCAGAATGTGGAGATGGACACCTACGAGGTGAGGTACGAGCGTGCCGACGCCGGCACGCGGGTGCCGCCCACGTTGGTTCGCAACATTCTCGGCAATGCACCGGTTTCCGGTACGGTCAGTTACACCAATCTGCCGTTGATGGGCATCGACCAGTTCGAAAACCCGCCTCTCGACGACCTTTTCTTCGAAAACGGCGCCTTTGATCGGGAGACCGGAGCGCAGGTGATTACCCTCAACCTCACCCTTACTTTCTTCGGCCGAACCATCGCCGGTGACAACGTTGCTACCGCGCCGGTGAGCTTCACGGTCGAGTTCGTGCCCTGAGGGGGGAGACCCACGATGAGACTCTTCAAGCGCAATCGCCCTTCGGCCCTGCTGGCCGTGGTCCTGGCTTCCCTGATGGGAGTCCTGGCCGCATGCTCCAGCGACTCGCCGACTCGACCGGACCAGACCCCCGCACCGCCTCCTGGCGGTGGTGGCAGTGGTGAGTTCAGCGTCAGCATTTCCGCTTCCCGCGACCAGGTAGAGGTCGGATCGGACCAGGGCGTGGACATCACCGTCGCGGTTCGCCGGGTAGATTCCGGAGCACCGCCGCCCAACGGCTCGACGGTGGTGGTGACCACCAACCTCGGTGATCTCGGCAGCATCGGCAGCGGCGAGCAGAGTGCCGTGTTGCAGCTGTTCAACGGCAACGCCGTGGTCCGCCTCTTCGCCGGGGCTACGACCGGTAATGCGTTGGTTCAGGCGCGTATCGAGGACAGCCTGGGCTCGGTGCAGGTGCAGTTCGTCGGCACCATCGACTTTGGCGCCGGCTTCTTGGAGCCGAGCACCGGCTCGCCCACCGGTGGAGAGACGGTGACCATTCGCGGCCAGGGCTTCCAGTCCCCGGTGCGCGTCGAGTTCATCGTCGCCGGCCCCGGCGGCAACCTCACCGCCAGCGCTGACGTGCTCTCCGTCGGTCCCGAAGCGATTCGCATCGTCACTCCGGCTTCCGGCGTCTCGGTACCCACCGGCAGCACGGTGAGCGCTGACGTGCGGGTGACCAATCGTGTGGGCACTCCGGAGCAAACCGCTGCGACCATCACCGGCGGCTTCCTCTACGCCCTCGGTGGTTCCATCCTGCAGCCTTCCGTGACCTCCCTCTCCCCGACTCAGGGGCCCAACGAGGGCGGCACCCGGGTCCGCATCCTGGGTGATGGCTTTGAGGCTCCGGTGCAGGTGATCTTCGGTTCCGGCGGCGTCGGTGGCTTCACCGGTGTCGAGGCCACGGTGGAGTCAGTGACCCGCAACGAGGTCACGGTCATCACGCCCTCGGCTCTCGGAGTCGGTCAGGACAACCGCAACAGCTTCGTCAACGTGCTGGTGCGCAACGTCACGTCCGGCTTCGCCACGGTGGCCAACTCGGCCTTCCGCTACGGCCAGAGCCAGATCTTCATCAGTGCCGTCGGACCGACCGAAGGTCCCTATCAGGGCGGTACCATCGCGACCCTCTTCGGCTCCGGCTTCGAGGAACCGGTAGCCGTCGAGCTAGCCGGTGTCGGCGCCTCGATCATCTCGGTCACCGGTACGGAAGTGGTGGTCCGCTCCAACGGCATCGCCATCGACACCTGTGCCGATGTGGCCGGTGATGTCGAGCTGGTAAATGTCGAGACCGGAGATGGCGCGAGCTTCGACGGCTGGATCTATCGGGTCTTCCCGCCGACGATCTTCAACATCAACCCCAGCAGTGCTCGGGAGGGTGACTCCGTCACGATCAGTGGCAACGGCTTCGAGACCCCGGTTCGGGTGCTCTTCGGAGACCAGGCGGGTTCGGTGACGTCGGCTTCCGGAAGCCAGGTCACCGTCATCGCGCCGCCGTTCAACGACTTCGAGACGGAGTCCTGTGACGACAACGCGGACGGCACAGACGGTGTGCGGGACATTCCGACCCAGGTCGGCGTGACGATCATCAACCTGATCACCACCTGTGAGGACGAGTTCCCCAACTCCTTCACCTACCTGCCCACGGACACCACGTGCCGCGGGGATGTGGGGATGACCGATCCGCCGGATGCGCCCACCGCGGCGTTCAGCTTCTTCGTGGTCAGCGGCAATACGGTGCAGTTCCAGAACTCCAGCACCGGCGCCGACACCTATCAGTGGGACTTCACCAACGATGGGACCATCGACAGCGGCGTGAGCGATCCGCAGTTCACCTTCGCCGGTCCCGGCACCTACGCCACCCGCCTGGTGGCCACGGGAGCCGGCGGCTCGGATACGGTGATCAACCAGGTGACCATCCCGTAAGCTGAATCCAGCCCGGGGCTCCGGGCTCAACCAAATCGAGGCGATCATCTGCTAGACGGGTGGTCGCCTCGATCCGTATACTCCTTTCGAAATGAGAAACTTCCTGCCCATCGGTCTATTCGCCCTCCTCGCTCTCTTCGCCGGCCTGCTGGCGTGCAGCGAGGGAACCCCCGTCGCCCCCACCGGCACGGTCCTCACCATCTCCGCCAGCCCGTCGAGCATCCCCTTGAACGGCGCCTCGGAGATCACGGTCATCGGCCGCCGGCCGGACGGCAACCCTCTCTTCGAGGGCACCGAGATCCGCTTCAGCACGAGCCTGGGCTCGATCATCGGCATTGTCGAGACCGATGGGGACGGAGTCGCCCGGGCGGTGCTCACCGCCGACAACCGGGCCGGTACCGCCACCGTCACCGCCACCACGGGCTCCGGGGACACTTCGGCGGAGACCTCCGTTCTAGTGGGCGAGAGCGCAGAGACCCAACTGCAGCTGACCCTCACCGCCGACCCCAGTGAAATCGACTTCGGAGAGACCTCCCGCATCAGCGCTATCGTGCGCCGAGCGGACGGTTCCCCCACGGCGGCCGGGCAGGTAGTTCGCTTCTTCGCGTCCCTGGGCTCGATTCAATCCCAGGCGAGCACCGATTCGGACGGCATCGCGACGGCCACTCTGAGCTCCGGCGACGAGGCCGGCAGCGCCACTATTACCGCCTTTGCTGGGTCGAGCCCCGCTGCTACCACCACCGTGACCATCTCCCGCGGTGGCGCCGGCCGGATTACCCTCCAGACCGTCAACGGCGAGACGACGGTGCCCAGAAGCGGTGCTGATGTTCGTCTGCGAGCGACGGTTCGAGACGAGGACGGTGCTCTGCTTCAAGGGGCCGAGGTCACCTTCGAGGGAACCACCGGCACGTCGTTCAATCCGGATCTCGGCACCACCAATGCCTCTGGACAGGTCGAGTCCACGTGGACGATCGGCGCCCAGGGTGGAGCGGTGACCAGCGTGGAAGCGCGGGCAGTGGTCGCTGGCGCCGGAGGTGACGTCCTGATCGCCAGAGTCACGCTGACGGTCACCGACGGCTAGAGGCGGAGAGGGCTCAGGGGTGCCGGCGGATCCCTGGCGAGTGAGATGCAGCGGCCCCCGGGTCGCTGCTATACTTCGGCCCTCTAGAACGCCCCTTCAGCCCGCGGGTCAGTCCTGGTGCGTGCACCGTGACCCGGTATGAAGAAACCAAGGGCAGTCAGGCCATTGCCCCAACTTCTGAGGCGGATGGCCTGGCCGCGAAGAGACCGAGTGTGACCGGATGCCCGATTCCCAAGATCGCCTGAACGAGCTCCAAGCCCGCTGGCAAGCTGACCCCGGCTCCCGGCGGGTCTTCGTGCAGCTGGCGGAGGAGTACCGCCGGCTGGGCCGCCTGGAAGAGGCGGTAGGGGTGTTGGAGACGGGGCTGGAGAGAGCGCCCGGCTATGTCTCCGCCCAGGTGGCTCTGGGCCGCTGCCGCCTCGAAGCCGGAGAGACCGACGCTGCGGTGGAAGTGCTGGAGGAGGTGCTCTCCCAGGACGCCACCCAGCTGGTGGCCAACAAGCTCCTGGTGGAGGGTTATCTGCAGCAGGGGCGGCGGGAGGATGCTCGCCGGCGGCTCGATCTCTATCGCCAGCTCACCGGCGAGGATCCGGAGATCGAGGCCCTGGAGCAGCGGCTGGAAGAGACCAAGAGCGGCACCGCCGCGGTGCCGGATCCGCCAGCGATCCCTGCAGATGAGCCTTCTGAGGAGCCGCAGCTCGAAGACCCCGAGCAGCCAGAGGATCTGACGGATGGGGGCACGACTGCCGAGGATGGAACGACCGGTGAGCCGCTGGTTGCGGCGAGGGAGGGAGTGGTGGAGGACGAAGCACCGTCGACGAGCCCATCTTCGGAGGAATCGGAGCCCCTCTTCCCGGGGCTCTCGGAGAGTCCGGCCACCGCCCAGTCTCGGCCCGAGCCGGATCCCGACGACACCCTCTTCGATCTCTCCGGCGGCGGGGACGCCAACCGTCACGCCCAGCAGCTGAGCGAGGAAGGTCTCTTCGACTTCCAGCCCTCGGCGCCGGAGGTAATAGAGTCGGCGCCAGCAGAGTCGGGGGAGGCCGAGGAGCCCTCTCCAGCTCCCCCGGAGGCCCAGACAGCGGAAGCCCCCGCCGAAACCCCCGAGTCCGCCACCTCTCCACCGGCGTCCTTCGGAGCCTCCGAGCCCCAGGCTGACGAGCCCTTCGCCGACCTGGTGCCTCCCGCCCCAGTGGCGGAGGAACCCGCGGCCCCGGAAGCGGCCGAGACGGCCAAGCCCGGCGGCGAAGACGACCTCTTCCAGCTCAGCTCGGCGCCGGTGGAAGCGTCGCCGGCAGGCGACACCATCTTCGACCTGTCGCCGCCGCCCGCTCCCGCGGCCGCAGCTACCGAGGAGCCAGCTCCCTTCCCCGATCTCCAGCCCGACAGCGAAGTCGTCGCCGAGGAGTCGGTGGTTCCTGCTCTCGGTGCCGAAGGTCCGGAGGCTTCTCCTGCAGAGGCGGAGACGGATGCCGTAGAAGCCGAGATCCCGTCGGTGGAGGAGCTCGCTGCCAGCGCTTCTCCCCAGCCGACGAGCGAAGAGACTCTTCCGGAGGAGCCGGTCCTCGAACGTCAGCCCGCCGCAGACGACTTGCCAGAGGAGCCGCCCGGTGAGGTGCCCGGTGAGGTGCCCGCCGAGCTGCCGGATTTGGCCGCCGAAGCAGAGGCAGCGGCTCGGGAGCTCCAAGAAGAGGCGGCAGCGGCATTGCGGGCCGAGACCACTGCCGAGGATGAGGAGGCAGGGGGGCAGCAAGAGGAACCCGTCAGCGCCACCCTCGGTCAGCTCTACCTCCAGCAGGGGCATACCGAGGAGGCGGAGAAGATCTTCCGGCGGGTGCTCGAGCGCGAGCCGGCCCATCCCATCGCCCTCGCCGGTCTCGAGACCTTGGCCAAGAGCCGAGCGGCAGAGGTTGCCGAGCCCTTGGAGGCTGCGGTCGACCAGGAGCCCATCGCCGAGGAGCCCATCGCCGAGGAGCCGATACCTGAGGAGGGCCTCGCTGCGGAGTCTCTGCCTGAGGAACCAGAGGGCGAGGAGTCCGCGGCCGTGGAGCCCCCGGAGGCCTCGACCGCGGAGACTCCCCTCGTCGAAGAGCCCGAACCGCTGGCCGCCGAGCCCGAGGAGGCCCCTGTTGAGGCGGCCCCCGCCGAGGAGATGCCGGCGGAGGAGCCCGCGGCGGCCGACGAGGGCGAAGACACGGCACCCGCCACCATGGCAGCCGCCGATTCCGAAGGTCTGAGGGCCGAGGACCTCCTGCAGGGCACTGACGCGGAGGCCGTCGCCGGCCTGACGGCGCGCAAGGTGGTCCTGCTCAAGAACTACCTGCAGCGCCTACGAGCCGGCGCCTGAGAACTGAATCACCATGTACCTGGAACGCCTCAACGCCATCAGCAGTCGGATCCCCGGATCTCTGGCCCTGTCCCTGGTGGGCAGCGACGGGATTCCGGTGGAGTCGGTGAGCTCCGATCCCAGCATCGATCTGGAGGTGCTGGCGGCGGAGCTGCTGATCCAGGTCCAGGCCATCTCCGAGGACAATCGGGAGCTGGCGGTGGGAGATGTGGAACAATTCTCGGTGGTGACGGACCGCCTGACCCTGCTGATCAGTGCCGTCACCCCCGACTACTATCTACTCCTCGTCCTCGACGGCGAGGGAAATTATGGGAGAGCTCGTTTCGAGCTGCTCCGCGCACGGCTGCTCCTGGAAGGGGATCTCTGAGCCCCGCTGAGCCGAGCCGAAGGAGCGGAATCGAAACGGTGGCCCGACCGTCCCTGGGACGCGGCCCGCGCTGGAACCAGCGGGGCCGGCCGCCGAGAGCTGCCGGGAGCCCGAAGCGGTCTCTCGATTTGAACGAGGAGCGATATCAGTGTTGAATTTCGAGGAAATCAAAGAGATCGTGGAATTGGTCGCCCAGCGAGGGCTCCAGGGCCTGGAGCTGGAACGGGCAGGCTTTCGATTGAAGATCGACGGCAAGGCCTCTGCCGCCCCGGCGCCGGTGGTTGCCGCCGCACCGATGGCGGCCCCCGTCGCCGCTGCCCCGGCTGCGGCTCCCGCCCCCGCCGCGGCGGCCCCGGCCGCTGCCGCTCCGCAGGCCGAGGCCGCCGCCGAGCCGGAAGAGGATCTCTACCGCATCAAATCTCCCATCGTGGGCACCTTCTATAGCGCCCCGAGCCCCGATGCCTCCGCCTTCGTGCAGGTCGGGGACAAGGTCAAGAAGGGCCAGACCTTGTGCATCGTCGAGGCGATGAAGCTGATGAACGAGATCGAGTCCGACGTCGACGGCGAGGTGGTGGAGATTCTCCCCGAGAACGCCCAGGCGGTGGAGTTCGACGAGCCCCTCTTCGCGATTCGGCTCGCCTGAGCCCGGCGGGAAGAGCATGTTCAAGAAGATTCTGATCGCCAATCGGGGCGAGATCGCGCTGCGGGTGATTCAGGCCTGCCGCGAGATGGGCATCGCCACCGTGGCGGTTCACAGCACCGCCGACCGCGACAGCCTGCACGTCACCTATGCCGACGAGGACGTGTGCATCGGACCGCCCAAGTCCGCCGACAGCTACCTCAACATCAACTCGGTGATCGCCGCCGCCGAGATCACCGGCGCCGAAGCGGTCCACCCGGGGTATGGCTTCCTCTCCGAACGGGCCCACTTCGCCGAGGTCCTGGACGAGTGCAAGATCGCCTGGATCGGTCCCAAGCCGGAGACCATTCGGATGATGGGCGACAAGGCCATGGCCCGCAAGAAGGCCGTCGAGGCCGGGGTGCCGGTGCTGCCGGGGAGCGAGGAGCCGTTGGAGAACGCCGAGGTGGGCCGCAAGCGCGCCGCCGAGGTGGGCTTCCCGGTGATCCTCAAGGCTTCCGCCGGTGGTGGCGGCCGGGGCATGCGCATCGTGCACCAGGAGGAAGATTTCGACGCCCAATTCGCCACCGCCAGCCAGGAAGCCCTGGCGGCCTTCGGCGATGGCTCGGTGTACCTGGAAAAGTACCTGGTGGAGCCGCGCCACATCGAATTCCAGATCTTCGGGGACGAGCACGGCAACGCCATCCACCTGGGCGAGCGGGAGTGCTCCATCCAGCGCCGGCATCAGAAGCTCATCGAGGAGTCGCCGTCGCCGGTCCTGACCCCGGAGCTGCGGGCCGAGATGGGCGCCGCCGCGGTAAAGCTGGCGGAGGCCGTAGGTTACGTCAACGCCGGCACCATCGAATTCCTGCTGGACAGCGACAACCGCTTCTATTTCATGGAGATGAACACCCGCATCCAGGTCGAGCATCCGGTCACCGAGATGGTCATGGGCCTGGATCTGGTGAAGATGCAGATCCGCATCGCCGCCGGTGAGGAGCTCAAGGTCTCCAGCGGTTTGCAGCCCCGGGGCCATGCCATCGAGTGCCGGGTGAACGCCGAGGATCCGGAGAACTTCCGCCCTTCGCCAGGGCGCATCGAAACCTTCCACCCCCCCGGTGGCCCCGGTGTGCGGGTGGATACCCATGCCTACGAGCACTACGTGGTGCCACCGTTCTACGACTCCATGATCGCCAAGCTCATCGTCCATGACCGGGATCGGGAATCGGCCATCCGGCGTATGTCCCGGGCTCTCGACTTCTTCATCATCGAGGGAATCCGCACAAGCATTCCCCTGCACCAGCGAATCCTCCGCGACGACGTCTTCCGCGCGGGGAAGCTCTCCACCCGCTTCATGGAGCGTTTCCTGGCCGAGGGAAAGTCCCAGTCCTGACGGACGGTACCGATGAGCCCGCTGAAGAACTCGGCTGACCTTCTCAGCAGGCTCCTATGAACGGTCTACCAAACGGCCAACCTCCGGACGCCCTCCTCGCCTCCGACTCCTCCGCCAGCTTGAGGCCGGCCACCGAAGCCGGCTCTCGCCTCTACGCCATCGCCGACCTGGAAGCCCTCGGGCCGCAGGGGTTGGCGGACGGCGTCCAGGCGATGGCGGAGGCGGGGATACCGTGGGTCCAGGTCCGGGCCAAACGCTGCACCGACGCCGAGCACTTCGAGCTGGTAGAAGAGTGTTGTGTGCGGGTGGAAGGTACCTCGACGGTGTTGTGGGTGGACGACCGAGCGGATATCGCAGCTCTACTGCCGGTGATCGGTGTCCACGTAGGGCAGCAGGACCTGCCGCCGGCGGCGGTGCGCCGATTGGTGGGAGCGGAGCGCTGGATCGGCCGCTCGACCCACGACGAAGAGCAGCTGCAGGCGGCGGATGCTGACGAGGAGGTGGACGTGGTCGCCCTGGGGCCCATCTTCGCCACCAGCAGCAAGGCGAATCCGGATCCGGTGGTAGGGTTGGATCTCCTGCGCACAGCCCGGGAGCTCACCGCCAAGCCTTTGGTGGCCATCGGCGGTATCGATGCCGAGCGGCTGCCAGCGGTTCTCGCCACCGGTGTCGACCGGGTGGCGGTCCTCGGGGCGGTCTGCCACGGGGACGTCTACCGCAACTGCTTGCGCCTGCTGGCGGTGGAGGAGGGAAGCCTATGAAGATCCAAGAGCATTTCACCAGCCGTTGGGGCCTGATCCTCGCCACCCTGGGGATGGCGGTGGGCACCGGCAATATTTGGCGCTTTCCACGAGTGGCGGCCACCAACGGCGGTGGCTCCTTCCTGGTCGCCTGGCTGGTCTTCCTGCTGCTGTGGTCGGTGCCGCTGCTCATCGTCGAGTTCGGTTTCGGCAAGACCTCCCGCCAAGGGGTGGTGGCCAGCTTCCTCAAGCTCGGCGGCCGGGGCATGACTTGGATGGGGGGTTGGGTAGCTCTCTGCGCCACCTTCATCATGTTTTACTACTCGGTGGTGGCGGGCTGGTGCCTGCGCTACCTGTGGGCTTCCTTGAGCGGCGAGTTCGGACACTCGAGCTCTCTGGAGCTGTGGCGGGGCTATTCGGAGTCCTCTGCCGCCCTGGCCACCCACCTTCTGGCCATGGGCCTGGCGGCGACGGTGGTGTGGTTCGGGGTGAAGGGCATCGAGCGGGTGGCGAAGGTGATCATTCCCACCCTCTTCGTGCTGGTGGTGATCCTGGCGATCCGGGCGGTGACCCTTCCCGGCGCCGTCGCCGGCCTCGAATTCCTCTTCACTCCGGATTGGTCGGAGCTCGCCCAGCCCCAGCTGTGGCTCGAGGCGCTGACCCAGAACGCTTGGGATACCGGCGCCGGCTGGGGCCTGGTGGTGACCTATGCCATCTACATGCGGGCCAAGGAAGACGTCTCTCTCAACGCCTTCCTCATCGGCTTCGGCAACAACTCGGTCTCGCTGTTGGCGGGGATCATGGTCCTGTGCACGGTCTTCGCCCTCAATCCCGGCGCCAGCTCCGAGATCGTCGGCGCCGGCAACGAGGGTTTGACCTTCATCTGGATGCCCCAGCTCTTCCAGCAGATGCCCCTCGGCGGCTTCTTCATGATTCTCTTCTTCCTCGCCCTTTCCTTCGCTGCCCTCACCAGCCAGATTTCGCTGCTGGAGCTCGCCACCCGGGTGCTCATCGACCTGGGGCTGAAGCGCAAGCTGGCCCTGGTGGCGGCGGCAGGAGCGGGAGCTTTCTTTGGCGCCTTCTCGGCTCTCGACATGGACGTCTTTGCGAATCAGGACTGGGTTTGGGGGGTCGGCCTCATGCTCTCCGGCTTCTTCTTCTCCCTGGCGGCGCTGCGATTTGGTCTGGAGAAGCTGCGCAAGGAGGTGGTGAACGGGGAGGGCTGTGATCTGCCCATTGGCCGCTGGTGGACCTTCCTGGTGGGGATCTTGATTCCCTTGGAAGCGGTGACCCTGATGGTCTGGTGGCTGTATAAGGCAAAGGGCTGGGATCCGGAGGGCTGGCTCAACCCGTTCAACGCCACAAGTGCTGGTACAGTAATTGCTCAATGGGCGGTGGTTTTGATACTCTTAGGCATATTGAACAGATGGCTAGTGAAGCGCTTGTCGGGGCGTCCATCGGGGCGCCTCGCTGAGGAGAAGCCATGAATTCCCTGGCCATCGGCACTATGGTCGTGATCTGCGGTATCGTCTGGGGTGGCTTTCTCGCTTGGATCGTCCGTGCGGTGCTTTGCGAGGGAGCCAAATCGCGCGATTGAAGGCCGCCGGATCCCCCCCACGCGGTCCCAAGCCCGGGGCACCGATGCACATCTTTCTCATCGGGTTCATGGGCAGCGGAAAGACGACAGTGGGCTCGAGGTTGGCAGACCGCCTCGAGCTCCCCTGGATCGACCTCGATGCCGAGATCGAGCTTCGTAACGAGCAGACGATTCCCGAGATCTTCGCCCGTCACGGAGAAGAGACTTTCCGCAAACTGGAACACGAGTCCTTATTAGAAGCCGTCGGGCGTCCGCAGGCGGTCATCGCCACCGGCGGCGGTTTGGCAGCGCAAGAGCGCGGACTCGACGTGATGCAGGAGACTGGAATCACCGTGTGGATCAACCCTTCCCTAGCGACCATCGTCCGCCGCTTGGCGGACTCGGCAGTGGGCCAGCGCCCGCTCTTTCAGGATTTGGAGCAGGTGAAGGCCCTCTATCGCCGCCGCCTTCCTTTTTATCGACGCTGTCGGGTGCACGTCGACGTCGGCGCTTCGGATTCGCCGCAGCAGGTGGTCGAGGGTGTCGTCGCCGCCATCGCTCCGATGATCGGCGGCTCTGATTCGAGAGCTTCCCAGTCGAGAACGGCCCAGTCGAGAACGGCCCAGTCGGAAGGCCAACGCCCCGGAGATCCGTCGTGCGCTACCTGATCGTCTCCGACATGCACGGCAATTGGGACGCCTTCGACTGCGTCCTCCAAGCCGCCGATCCCGAGGATTTCGACTCGGTCTTGGTCCTTGGGGATCTGGTGGGCTACGGAGCGGCTCCCAACCAGGTGGTGGAGGCGGTGCGCAACCTCAACGGCCACCTGCACGTCATCCGGGGCAACCACGACAAGGTGGTGGCGGGAGTGGACGACGGCTCCAACTTCAATTTCGCCGCTCTGACCGCCGCCCGCTGGACCACCCAGAGCCTGAGCGACGACAACCTGACCTATGTCCGCGATCTACCCCTGGGGCCGGTGGAGATCGAGCCGGGGATTCACATCTGCCACGGTTCTCCCCTGGACGAGGACGCCTATGTCTTCTCCGACTTCGATGCCCGGGAGGTCTTCCAAGGTAGCAAGGCGGTACTCACCTTCTTCGGCCACACCCACATCCCCTGCGTCTTCTCCCTCACCGAGGACGGCCAGATCGAGGTGGGCTTGCTGCGTGGCAAGAAAGGCCGCCTGGAGCTCCAGGAAGGACGCCGCTACCTGATCAACCCGGGTTCCATCGGCCAACCCCGCGACCGCGACCCCCGCGCCGCCTACATCACCTTCGACAGCGAGACCATGGAAGTGACCTGGTACCGCCTCCCGTATCCCATCGAGAAGGCCCAGGAGCGGATCATCGAGGCGGGGTTGCCGCGGGTGCTGGCGGAGCGGTTGGCGGTGGGGCAGTAGGCGGCCTGCAACTGACGGTTCACCGGGCAGGCCCTCACCCCCTCGGTCCCCCTCTCCCAGCCCGCCCTGGCCCCCTCCCGGTAGAGGGGGAAGCTCTTCGACGAGCACCGGCCACTTCTACCACTCCGTCACTCCCGCGAAGGCGGGAGTCTACGCGCTGGTGAGGACTGACTGCCGAAATCCCGAGGGCTGTTCGACCTCAAGAAACCAACTGGTTGGATAGGGAGTCTTCACTCCCCAATTCCGCGTGGATTTCCGCCTTCGCGGGAATGACGGAATCCCCTCTGCGACTACCCAGAAGCTTCGATGAAGGACCCTGGGAGCGCCGGCTTCCAGCCGGCTCCGGGGTGGCAGTGGGCTAGGTGACCGACTTCTTGGTCTTGGCCTCGGCGGTCCGGGCCGCGATGGTCTCTAGCATCTGGGCCTGACGCAGGCGGTGGTAGGTAGCGCCGGCGCCGCCGAGTAGGATCACGATCAATCCGTACCAGACCAGCTTGATGAGCGGCTTCTCGGTGACGTCCACCGCCAGCTTCGCCGGAGCCGCGGAGGTGCCCTCGCCGATGCCGGCGAAGGCCAGGCGGACGCCGCCTTCGGTAGCGTTGATGCCGGTGAGGGCCACCTGCCCGCCGCCGGGCAGGGGCATGGGCTCGATGTTCACCCGGCCGTCCGGGGTGAAGCGGTAGAGGGGCCGCAGGCGCTGGGTGGTGCCGCCGCGCTCGACCTCGAGGACGGCGCCGACGGTGGCGGGCTGACCGCTCTCCATCTGGGCCAGGGCGTTGCCCTCCACCTGCAGATCGAATTCCACGAACCGCACCTGAGCGTCACCGACGGTGCCCGCATCTCCCTTGGCCAGCTGCATCGTGCTCACCGCGCTGGCGGGTTGGCCGGGGTCGAACTCGATGGGGGAGATGTAGATGTCCGCGGTGAAGAGCTTGCGGATGTGCGGATTCGCCATCAGCTGGCCGGTGCGGTCGTTGACGAAGAGCTTGGGATACGCGAAGTAGACGTCCCCGTTGGGTCGCTGGACCTTGACCTCCATGCGCTCGCGCTCGTCCGTGGTGCGGGGCACGAAGCGGGTGAAGGTGAGCTCCATTCCCGCGACCTCCTGGGTCACGCCCTGCTCGAGGGTGACCTTGGTGCTGTGGTCGTAGGCGGAGGAGGCGAGGAAGCCCAGCAGCATCATTCCGACGCCCACGTGGGCCAGGTAGCCGCCAGCACCACCGAGACCGGTGAGGCGGTACTTGCGCACCGCCATCTGCAGGTTGGAGGTCAGGGCGGCGCTGGCCAGGAAAACCATGGTCAGGTGCATGGGGTGGCGCACCACCACGATGGCGCAGATCACGGTCAGCACCGTGGCCACCGCCAGCGATGGAATCAGCTGGCGCAGCAGCTTCTTGCCCTCCACGCCTCTCCAGGTCAGGAACGGCACCAGCGCCAGGAGAAACGCAATCAGCAGGGCGATGGGAGTGTTGACCTGGTTGTAGAAGCGCGGTCCCACCTGCCCCGGATCCTCCATGAAGGTGGTGAGGAGGGGGGCGGAGGTGCCCACCGTCACCACCAGAGCGGAGAGACCCACGGCGATGGTGGCGAGGACCATGAAGCTGCCGCGGGAGAAGATGGGATCCTCGTTGGGCTGGGTCTTCACATGGCGCAGGCGCAGAGCCAGCAGGCCGAAAGAGAGCAGGCCGAAGAAGCCCATCATGAAGATCAGCAGGCCGGAGATGCCCAGGTCCACGAAGCTGTGGACGGAGAAGTCCGCCAGCACGCCGGAGCGGGTCAGGAAGGTGCCGTAGAGCACCGACAGGAAGGCCAGGCAGGCGACCACGAGGTTCATCTTTCGGTAGCGTCCGCGGGTGCGCTCCATATGCAAGCCGTGGATCAGGACGGTACCCAGCAGCCACGGGATGAGAGAGGCGTTCTCCACCGGGTCCCAGCCCCAATAGCCGCCCCAGCCGAGGGTCTTGTAGGCCCAATAGCCGCCCATGAGGATCGCCATGCCCAGCACCAGGAAGCCGCCCAGGGCGAAGGGGAAGGCGCGGGCCGCCCAATCGCTGAAGTCCTTGCGCCACAGCGCGGCGACGGCGAAAGCAAAGGGGATGGCGGTGGAGGCGTAGCCGACGAACATGATCGGTGGATGGATCACCATCCAATCGTCCTGGAGCAGCGGATTCAGGCCCTTGCCGTCGAGGGGGCTCTCGGCGAGCATGACGAAGGGGTTCTCGCGGATCAGGATGAAGACCAGGCCGAAGAGGGTGAGCAGGTAGATGCTCATCACCCAGGGTTCGCTCTTGCCGCAGGCCTTGAGCAACAGCAGCCCGAGAAGGGAGCCGAAGACCAGCCAGATCAGGAAGCTGCCCTTCTGTCCGGCCCAGAAAGCGGCGAATTGGTAGTGCATGGGCAAATCCATGCCGCTGTACTGGAAGACATATTCAATGCGGAAATCCCGGCGCACCAGCAGCAGGCCGAAGACCACCGCCGTCAGGCTCATGGCCATGGTGTAGAAGCGGTAGGCGCGGCGGCCGTAGGCGATTCCGGAGGGATCCCCGCTGATGGCGGAGGTATAGCCCCAGAGTGCTGCCAGGCCGAAGAAGAGGGAGCTCCACAGGGCCATGGCGCCCGGTAGGTAGAGGGTCGAGATGTGATCCGAGAGCGGAGCCAAGAAGTCCAAAACAGCCTCCAGGAGGAGAGATCAAGAGGAGCGGTGAGACCTCGGGGCCGACGAGGCCGAGTCGACGGGAAGTAAGGAGTGGAGGAGATCGGCGGGTGCGGGCGGCGTCACCGCCCGCATCACCGCGGAGGGCCTACGGTTCAGCCGTAGACTTTCTCTTCCATTTCGGCGCCCTGATACTTGCTCGGGCACTTGACCAGCAGCTTTTCCGCTTCCAGCCGGTCGTTGGTGCTGTCGTAGTGGCCGATGGCGACGATGCTCACGGCCTCCTCGAAATTCGCCGGCTTGAGGCCGTGGTAGCGCACCTTCAGGGTGTCGCCGTTCTCCGGGTCTTCGAGGGTGAAGAGCAGAGATTGCCCCGCCTCGTCGTAGGAGGAGCTCTCCGCCTCCAGGCCGCCGGCGACCTGCACGGTACGGTTCATCTCCCGAGCCTTGTCGTAGGAGACGTAGGGGGTCAGGGTGTCCTGGAAGGAGGCCATGGTGAAGCCAGCGAAGGCGAGCAGCAGGACCACCCCGAGAATTTGGAACTTACGCTGTTTCATCGGTCTTCCTCCAGATCGCGGATTTTACGGTTCAAGTGTAGAAGATATAGGAAGAGGCCGGTCCAGATGACCAAATTGACGGCCAGAATCCACGTATTGTCACCTAGCATTGTCGTCACCTAGCATCGTTGGCCTCCTGAGACACCGGTTGGGCCGTCTGGCCCCAGCCCGCCGGCAGAGTGTCCATGCGCCGGTCGCGGAGGGCCGCCAGCCGGCAGCGGAGATTGTGCATCCAGAAGAACAAGGTCATGAACGCGAAGGAGCTGGCTCCCAGCACTTGGCCCATGCGCGCTTCCATCTCCACCTTCGCCTGCTCGTTGATCACCGGCTCCGGATGCAGGGTAAAGCCGGTCATGCGGGGCAGGATGAAGAAGAGGAAGGGGGCGACCACGAGGCCCAGGACGGCATAGGCCGCCGCCAGGCGACGCTCCCGCTCCGGGTCGGGGACCGCGCTGCGCAGCACCAAGTAGGCACCGTAAAACAGGATCGCGACGGTGATCCACACCTGTCGAGGATCCCAATTCCAGTAGGCGCCCCACATGATCCGCGCCCACAGGGAGCCGGTGACGGTGGCCAGGATGCAGAAGACCAGCCCCAGCTCCACCGCCGCCATCGACGCGTGGTCGTGGCGCAGCTCGCGGCCGAAGAAGAGGTAGCGGACGCTCCACACACCGGCGGCGAAGAAGGCGATGAACGCCGTCCAGGCCATGGGTACATGGAAGAAGAGGATGCGGCTGGATTCGCCGATGAATCCGGCGGCGGGGGGCGCATAGAAGAACGCACCCCAAATGACCCAGCTGATCCAAGCCCACAGCAGCCACTTCAAGCAAAGTCTAATCATCACACGCTCATGGATTCCATACTGCGGGAAAGAGCAGCAATCCCGCTACCAAGACGGTCCCATCATACAAGAGCAGCTGGCGGAGCACTACCGCAGCAGGATCCCCGGCGACGGCGGCGCGGCTGGCCTCGATGGCGAGTACCAGCAAGGGTAACAGCACCGGCAGGGCGAGCACAGCGAAGAGAGCTCCGCTGGTGCGCGCCTGGGCGATGATGGCGGCCACCAGGGTGCCGCCGGCGGCGAGGCCGAAGCCGCCGAGGAAAAGCCCCGCCACCAACACCCCGGGGGTCGCCACCGGCAGCTGCATCATCGCCAGGTAGAGGGGGGTCACCAGCAGCTCGAGGGCGAAGACCACGGTCACCCCGTAGGCCAGCTTGCCGCAGAAGAGAGCGGTGGGATCCGCCGCCAAGCGCAGGCCGTTGGCGGTGTGGGTCTCCTCCTCGTGAACGAAGACCCGAGGCAGACCGGCGGTGACGGCAAAGAGGAGCAGGACCCACAGCAGCACCGGCAGCACGGTGGTGCGCTCGCCGCTGCGGGCACCCAGCGGGCCGAGGCTGAGGGTGACCGTCACCAGCGTGGTGAGGGCGAAGAGGCCGAGGGTGTTGAGGGCGTAGCGGGTGCGCAGCTCGCATCGCCATTCCTTGGCGAAGACGGCGGTCGCTTCAGCCAGCCAGCTGGAGGTGCTGTGTGACATAGGGAAGGTCCAGGGGGCCGGGATTGGCGACCACGGCGAGGCCGTGACCCAGGTGCTCTTCGAGCATCTGGCGGCCGGTTTCGCGGCCCGGATCGTCGAGGTTCTGAAATGGCTCGTCGAGGAGCAGCAGCGGCGGCCGGTGGAGCACCGCGCCGCACCATCGAAGACGCTGCAGCATGCCCGAGGAGAGGGCGCCGGCCTCGCGGCCCGGTGGCAGGCCGACGCGGTCCAGGAGCTCATCCACCCGCGCCTCCTCCACCCGCCGCAGGCGGGCGAAGAAGAGCAGGTTCTCCCGGGTCGAGAGCTCTTCGTAGTAGGCCATGTCCGGCGCCGCGTAGCCGACGGCGTGGCGCCGCTCCCGGGGGCTCAGTGCTCGCTCCCCGAGGCGCAGCTCGATCTCCCCCCGATCCGCCGCCAGCAGCCCTGCCAGACATTTGAGCAGCGTGCTCTTGCCGGATCCGTTGCGCCCCGTGACCAAGAGCACCTCGCCGGCCTGCACAGTGGCGGAGACACCGCCGAGCACCGGCAGACGACCGAATCGGCGCACCACCTCGGTGAAGACCAAGGTGGGGGCCGCCGGCGAGTCCGTCGGCGAAGCTGGTGAAGACTGCGTCTTCGAGGGTCGGGTATCGGACACGGCGGTGATTATAGGCGCTCCGCTGCTTCTCTGCCGGGGTGATGTGCCTTGTCCACCGGCGGCGGGGGACGTAGGATGCCGGCCATGGAGACCCTTTTTCGGTGTTTGCGGGGCGTCATGGCGAGCGGACTGCTGCCTGTGATCCTCCTATCCTCGGCCGTCGGAATCCTCGCCGGCTGTGGTGGAGCCGCGCCCATTTCCCTGCCCAAGCCGCAGCAGCGTCCGGAAGCTCTGCCCAAGGTGGAGAATCTGGAGTTGCGCAGCCTGCTCCTGCTGTTGGCGGACCGGCGGCTGTACGAGCCGTTGACGGTGGAGCGTGCCTTTGACGGCGACGCCGAGCTGCGCCGGGAGCTGGCGGTGGTCCTGGGGAGGATTCAAGAGCGGGCGGGGATCCCGACGCTGCAGGCGCTGCTGCTGGACGACTCACCGGAGGTCCGACGGGAGGCTGCCTTCGCTCTCGGTCTGCTGGGAGTGGATACCGCCCGGCCGCAGCTACTGAGGGTGGCCACCGGCGAGGATCGCGCGGCAGCGGTGCTGGCGGTGGAGGCCTTGGCGGCGTCGGGGGTTTCCGTGCTGGACGTGGGGGAGGCCCTCGCAGTGTTGGAAACGGAGTCGGGGTTGGGACAAGAGGAAGTCTGGCATCGGCTCCTGCCGGTGCTCCACCGCTTTTCCGGCGAGCCGGCGGTGGCGCTGGCGCGGTTGGGGCTGGAGCAGGCACCCAATGCCGAGCTGCGGGGGTGGGCGGTCTACGCCTTGGCTCAGGATCCCCAGCCGCGGGTCGCCGCTGATCTGCGGCCGCTGCTGGCGGACGAAGACCCGTGGATTCGCGGTCTGGCGGCTCAGGCCCTGGGGCGCATCGGCGACGGCCCTGATTTGGAACGGCTGGCACCGCAGCTCCAAGATCCGGATCCCTGGGTGGTGATCCAAGCCCTCGAGGCCGGCCGCCGGTTGGTGGCTTCGGCGCGGGCGGCGGCGGTACCGAGCTGGCGCGAGGCACTGGCGCGGCTGGTGGTGGATCCCCGCCCCGGCGTGCGCATGACCGCCATCGAGACCTCCGCCTATTGGCTGTTGGACGAGCTCCTGGAGGCACCGCTCCTCGCCTATCTGGAGCCCGGAGAGGCGGGGGAAGCCGGGGAAGCCGATGCGGAGGGCTGGGCCGGGGATCGGGCGCTGGTGGCTTTGGCGGTAGGCGGCCACGAGCGCAGCCCGGACTTGATCCGCGCCGCCGCCGCAGCGACTCGCGTCGAGCGACGGGTGGCGGCGGTCCGGGCTGCCGCCGTCGCAGCGAGCGGGGCTGGAGTCCTCGACACGCTGGCGGAGGATCCGGAACCGGCGGTGCGGCGGGCGGTGCTCGAGGAGCGGCTGGCGGCGCTGGCCCGGAACGGTTGGACCGAGACGGACCTGGACCGCGGTGAGGCGTTGGCCCGGGGCGCCTTGGAGGATGTGGACGCGTCCCTGTGGGCCACCGCCTGCGATTGGCTGACCGAGATCCCGGCGTTGCCGGTGGCGGACCTGGCGGTGGCGGCGGTGCGCACCACCCGAGTGCTGGAGGCGCGGCTGTCGGCGGTGCGGGCGCTGGCGGCGCGAGGGGCGGCCCTGGAAGAGGAGACGGAGGACGCGGCGACGGTGCTGCAGGCGCTGGCGCGGGACTCCAACTGGCTGGTGCGGCGGCAGGCGGCGCGGGCTCTGGTGGAGCTGGGACGCACTCCGCCGCCGGTGGGGCCGGTGGCCAGCGGCCGAGGAGTCGATTCCTACGAGGACGTGATCCTGCGTACCCGGCGCCCCCGACGGGTGGAGCTGGTCACCTCCCGCGGTTCCCTGGTGCTGGAGCTCGACTGCCCGGCGGCTCCCATGACTTGTCTGAGCTTTCTCCAGCTGGCCGACCAGGGATTCTTCGACGGCCTTGCCTGGCATCGCCTGGTGCCCGGCTTCGCGGTGCAGAGCGGTGACCCCCGGGGGGACGGCTGGGGCGGCCCCGGCTACCGTTTGCGGGACGAGGTCAATCGTCGCTCCTTCCGCCGGGGGACCGTGGGGATGGCCCTGTCGGGGCCGGATACGGCGGGTAGCCAATTCTTCATCACCCTCTCCCGTCAGCCCCAGCTGGACGGCGTCTACACTGCCTTGGGCGAGGTGGTGGACGGGGAGGAGCTGCTGGGACTACTGGAGCCGGGGGACCGGGTGGAGAGCGTGCGGCCGGTGCCGTGAAGGGAGTGGGACGAGGATGAGCAGAGACTGCAGCCAGGGGCACCGCGGATCGCCAAGAACACGTCTGCAACCTTCAGCACCACAGGCCGTAGAAGAGCATGGCACGAGGAGCTGGGCGGTTGAATGACGAACAGTTAGTGGCCGCCATACTCGCGGGTCACCAGGACGAATTTAAGCAGCTGGTAGAGCGCTATCAGGGGCGCTTGGTCAACTACTTGTACCGGATGCTGCGCAACGTGGACGAAGCCCACGACCTAGCGCAGGACGTCTTCATCAAGGTGTACCAGGCGTTGGATAGCTTCAATCCGCGCTACCGTTTCTCGACCTGGTTGTTCCGGGTGGCGAAGAACGCCGCCATCGACCATCTGCGCAAGAAGCGGATGAAGTTGGTTTCTTTGAATCGGCAGGATCCGGACAGCGGCGAACCCCAGGATTGGGATCTGCCGAGCCCGGATCGTGGGCCCTACGGAGAGCTACGCAACCTGGAGCGCGGAGACGCCATCCAGGAGGCCATCGAGGGACTGCCGTGGGAGTATCGGGAGTTGATCCTGATGCGTCACTACGGCGAGCTGTCCTACGACGAGATCGCCACCCTCAAGGAAATGCCCTTGGGGACGGTGAAGAACAAGCTTTTCCGGGGCCGGCAGATGCTCAAGCAGAAGCTGGCGAGCTACCTCACCGACTGAGCTTCCCTCCGAGGCTGAGCTCAGCTTCGGAGGAAGTTCCGGCGCCATCGGTGGCTCGGCGGAGCTGGGTATCTGGCAAGATCTTCGATTGTCGTAGAATCGTTGAACCACTCTTCGGCAAGTCGAAATTTTAGGGAAGCAGAGCGCTTCCACCGAAACGGGATCCACCGGTAGACGAGGATTCCACAAGCGATGAGGGGACGTCCCATGGCGACGGTTGATCGAACGGTCCTCGAGGATTGGCTGCACCAGGAGCTCGACGGCGAGCTCACCGGTTTGGAGCAGCAGCAGCTGGAGAAGGCGCTAGCCGGCTCGGAGGAGCTGCGGCTGGAGCGCCAGGCTCTGCAATCCCTCGACCAACAGCTGGCCTTGAGCCGCATTGCGGTGCGCGAAGGCTTCGCCGACGAGGTGCTGGCGGACCTGCCGCCGGCGGCCTGGGAGTCTCGCAGCCGCCGCGCCTGGCGCGTTCCCCTGGTAATGCTGGCGGCCTTGGTCGCAGCGGTGCTGGGGATCGGTTACGGCTTCGGCATGGGTTCCGCTACGCCCCAGACCGGCCTGGTGGGCGCGCTGGCTTCGGTGGCGGATCTCTTCCAGACCGCAGTGCTCGCCGGCACGGGTCTTTTGGGCTTTAGCTGGAAGGGTCTGCGCCTGGCTTTCCAGGAGCTGCTGCTGGACCAGCCGGCGGCTTTCGCCGGCATGGTGCTGCTCCTGGTCGGCCTCAACGTCCTGCTCTATCTCGGCCTGCGGCGTCACCGCCGTCCGGGCAGCGCGGTTTCGCGGAGCTCCAACGACTCGTAAGCTTCTGTCCCGCCGTCCATTCCTTGCCCGGGTATGGCTTCCCGGGGTGAGGGCGCGGTAGATTCAGACAGATGAATCGAGCTGTCCGTCAATTCGCCCTTCAATTGGTCTGTCAACGAGCGTCCCTAGCCCTGGCCGCGATCCTGTTGGTCACCGGCTTTGGATGGAGCGCTGTCAATACCTTGGCCCAAACCGAGGTGGGGGAAGCTGCAGCCGCTCCGGCCCTGCACCTGCGCTCCGGCGCCGTGGCGCGCAATCAGGTGGTGGGGTTGGGCCGGGACGTGGTGATCGACGGCGACGCCGGTTCCGACGTGGTGGCGGTGGCGGGATCGGTGACGGTGGCGGGCAAGGTCGAAGGGGACGTGATCGCCCTCGGTGGCGACGTTCGGCTGCAACCCACCGCCCGCATCCAGGGCGAGGTCTTCGCCCTCGGAGGGGTGATCGAGGCGGCCCCGGGGGCGGATCTGGGCGGCCGCACGGTCTCCTATCCCAGCGTCGCCACATCCTTCCTCGCTCTGGTGGCGGAGCCGGCTTTGGGCTTGCCGCCGCTGTCGCCGCCGGTGTTGTTGGCCAAGCTCTCGCTCCTCACCGCCTGGCTGCTCTTGGTGCTGCTGTGCTTCGCCGCCAGCGCCCCGCAGGTTCTGGCAACGGCGCAGAGCGTGCGGGTGGAACCCCTGCGCAATGTCTGGGTGGGGCTCACCGGCATCGCCAGCTTTGTGTTGACGGGGCTCTTCGTCAGCGCTTTCGCCGGGCCGGTGGCGGGACTGCCGCTGCTCGCCCTGGTGATTCTGGCCCTGCTCCTGCTCAAGCTGTGGGGGATGGTGGCGGTGTTCTACGCCGTCGGGGACGCGTTGTGCCGGCGCTTGCGGCGCAAAGGGGGGCCGCGGGTCGCCACCCTCACCGCTGCCACCGTCGGGCTCGGCGTGCTGGGGTTGGTCAAACTCATCCCCTACCTCGGCACCTGGGTCTGGACCATCGCCAGCCTGGTGGCGGTGGGGGCGGCCTTGAGCACCAAGCTGGGCCGCCGGGAGCCGTGGTTCGAGCTCGATCCGGCGCCGGCGTCCTCCCGCTCCTGACGAGAAAACCCCGAATCGGTCTCGAACAGGCCGGTGATTTGCACCCGTCGAGGCGGTCCGGAGGACGGGGGCAATGTTGACCCCGTAGGGGGGATCTCTTACTCTGTCAATAGCCGCCGGGGCGCTCTCGGCCCCCGCCCGAAGGCGTTTCCCTCCCGCCAGCAAGGTGCCTAGAGTCGTTGCGCGAAGGAATCACGCTACCGAATCACCTCAAGCTTTGATCAGAAGACCAGCTTTGATCAGAAGAGCACACCATCCCAACCCAGGCTCGCGATGAAACAGCCGGATCGACAATCAACCCGTAGCCGGGACTCCGAAGCCGAAGAGGCCGCCCAGGCTTCCGCCCACCGCCAGGACTCCGCGCCCGACGGTGTGATCTGCCAGGTCTGCGGCGAGGTCAACGGCGAGGATCAGGAGTATTGCCGCCGCTGTCACCACAAGCTGCTGGTGATCTCCGGGCCGGTGTTCGAGGAGGACATGGTCTTCGAGCACTCGGAGGACGATGGTTTCTCCTTCGACGAACACCTGCTGGAGCGCATCTCGATCCTCGAGGAAGTGGTCAAGCGCAGCGCCGAGAGCCTGCGGCAGCTGCTGGCGGCGGTGAAGAAGCAGGAGCGCAACGTCCTGATCAACAACACCGGGCTGACGGTGTTGGGAGAGCTGTTGGAAGAGCACGGCGTGCTCGAGCCCAACGCCTGGAGCGAGCGCTGGCAGGGGCGCATGGACGAGCATCTGTCGGCGTTGGAGCGGCGGGAGAGATTCCAGAGCCTGCGCGAGCGCATCACCGGTCTCTACCACGGGCCGGATGTGGCGGAGTTCGAGGATCGGTTGACCGGAGCGGAGGCGGCCCTGGGAGCCTACGACGGCGAGGCTGCCCTGCGCTCTCTGGAATCGGCCTTGGAGCTCGCTCCGGACAATTACGAGCTGGCCTACCTGGTGGGGGAGATCCACTTCGACGACGGGGAAATGGACGCTGCTCTGGAGCTTTTCGAGCGCGCCCTAGAGCGCCGGCCGGACCACTACGACAGCCTGCTCTATGCCGGCGCGCTGCACTATCAGCGGGGGGATACGGAGCGGGCGGCGGAGCTGCTGGAGCGCGCTGCGGCGGTGCAGCCGGACGCCTTCCTGCCCCATTTCAGCCTCGGGGCGGTGCACGCCAGCAGCGGCGAGCTGGAGCTGGCGGTGGAGCGGCTGGAGCGGGCGGTGGAGATCGATGTGGTGCCCCAGGCGCTCTATTTGCTGGGAAGCTGTCTCTACGAATTGGGGCGTTTGGGGGAAGCCATCCAACGGCTCCAACAGGCGGTGAAGATTCGCCCGGCCTTCGAAGAGGCGCTGCAATTGCTCGGACTGGCCTACCTGGACCGCCGATGGAACCGCAAGGCCCTGGCGGCCCTCAGCCGAGCTCAGCGCCTGAGCCCCAAACGCATGCGCTACCGGGACTTGGTTCTCTACTTGCTCGACCAGGCCCAGTCTCCGGCACCGCCGTCCTCGGAAGAGGCACAGGAGTGGTTCGCCCGGGCCTACGCTTGCTTGGAGCGGGACGATCTGGACCGGGCCCTCACCAACTACCGGCGCGCCTTGGCCCTGGAACCGGAGAACCCGCTGCTGCTGATGTCCTACGCCCTCCTCTGCCTGCAGCTCGACCGCGGGCGCGAGATCGAGGCGGTGAGCTGGCGGGTGCTGGAGCTAGAGCCCGACGAGGCCCTCAAGGCCACCGCCTACGCCACCCTCATCGAGGCGCTGCGCAGCCAGGGCAAGTACCGCGAGGGCAACCGCATCGGCCGGCAGCTGCTGGCGGAAGGGGCCTCGGACTTCAGCAAGACCATCGCCTATTACGAGATGGCTTACAACCTGGCGGAGATGGAAGAGAATCTGGATCAGGCGTTGGACTACGCTCGCCGCTCGGTGGAGCTGTCACCGGCGGAGCTGCGGCAGCTGCCGCTGGCGGCCCTGGGCTGGGTGCACTACAAGCGCCACGAGTACAGCGCTGCCATCGACTCCCTGTCCCGGGCTTCGGAGCTGGCACCGTCCGCCACCACCCTCAATCATCTGGGGATGGTGCTGCTGGCATCGGGGCAGCAGGACCAGGCCCGGGAGGTGCTGGCGGAAGCCCGCAGCCTCGGCCAGGGGGAGGCCAACGTCGAAGAGAAGATGATCGAGACCGTGCGGGAGAACCGCCGCATGCCGGAGGCGGCACCGCCGAGACCCAAGAAGTAGAGCCACGAGTAGATTCAAGACGAACCGCTGACAGTTCGGGCAGCCGTCGGGAAACCGCGCGGTCTCGCCTCCCAGCGAGGCCGGCCGCGTTCGCTGCAAGAGAACGAAACCAGAGAGACCAGGAGATTCGGGATGCGCTGGAGCCAATTTTACCTGTACACGACGCGGGAAGTGCCCGCCGACGCCGAAGTGGTGAGCCATCGGTTGATGGTTCGCGCCGGCATGATCAAGAAGTTGGCGGCGGGGATCTACACCTACCTGCCCTTCGGCTGGCGCAGCGTGGAAAAGCTCACCGCCATCGTGCGCCGGGAGCTGGCGGTGGCGGGAGCGGTGGAGCTCTCCATGCCGGCGGTGCAGCCGGCGGAGCTGTGGGAGGAGTCCGGACGCTGGGAGCAATACGGCAAAGAGCTCCTGCGCATGGAGGACCGCCACGGCCGCAGCTTCTGCTTCGGTCCCACCCACGAAGAGGTGATCACCGATCTGGTGCGCCACGACATCAACAGCTACCGCCAGCTGCCGATCAATCTGTACCAGATCCAGACCAAGTTCCGGGACGAGATCCGTCCCCGCTTCGGGCTCATGCGCGGCCGTGAGTTCATCATGAAGGACGCCTATTCCTTCCACGTCGACGCCGACTCCCTGGACGAGACCTACCAGGCCATGGCGGACGCCTACAGCCGGATCTTCGAAGCCTGCGGGCTCGACTACATCGCCGTCGAGGCGGATACCGGCACCATCGGCGGCTCCGCTTCCCACGAGTACATGGTGCTCGCCCAGACCGGTGAGAGCGAGGTGGTGCGCTGCCCCGACACCGGCTATGCGGCCAATGTGGAGAAGGCGGAGAGCGGCCCCCTACCGGTGCCGGCGAAGGAGGACCCGCAGCCCTTGGAAGAGGTGGCCACCCCCGGCGCCACCGCCGTGGCGGACGTGGCGGAGCTGTTGGAAGTACCCCAGGAGCGGGTGGTCAAGACCCTCGTCTACGACACCGATCAGGGGCTGGTGGCGGTGGCCATCCGCGGAGATCGGGAGGTCAACGAGCTCAAGCTCAAGGCGCTGCTGGACGCCCAGGTGGTGGGACTGGCGAGCGAGGAGAAGGTGCGCCAGGCCACTGGCTCACCGGTGGGCTTCGCCGGTCCCGTGGGGTTGCCGAAGGACTTGCGGCTGATCGGCGACGTCTCGGTGCAGGAGCTGACCAATTTCGTCTGCGGCGCCAACAAGGCCGATGCCCACCTCACCGGCGTCAACTGGGGCCGGGACGCCGACCCTGAACAGTGGGCCGACGTGCGCCTGGTGCAGGGCGGGGATCCGGCGCCCGCCGGTGAGGGCGTGCTGGAGCAGTTCCGGGGCATCGAGGTCGGTCATATCTTCAAGCTCGGCACCAAGTATTCCGAGGCCATGGGCTGCACCTTCCTCGACGACAGCGGTCAGAAGCACGCCATGCCCATGGGCTGCTACGGCCTCGGCATCGGTCGCACCGTCGCCGCCGCCATCGAGCAGAACCACGACGAGGACGGCATCATCTGGCCGCTCCCTCTGGCCCCCTTCCAGGTGCTGCTCATCGCCCTCAACCCCAAGGACGACGAGGTGGTGGCCCAGGCCGACAGCCTCTACGCCGACCTCCAGACCCAGGGCCTGGAAGTGCTCTACGACGACCGCCGGGATCGCCCCGGCGTGAAGTTCAAGGATGCCGACCTGACCGGCATCCCGGTGCGGCTGGTGGTGGGGGCCAAATCCCTCAAGGAAGGCCAGGTGGAGATTTCCCTGCGCCGCGACCGGGAACGCCAGATGACGGCGGTGGCGGACGCGGTGGCGCGGGTGGCGGAGCTGGTGCGGGGGTGAGTCTTCTAGCATGGCTTCTCGGGCTCAGTTGAAGCGTCTGATCTGAAGCTCGAGCGCCGAAATGGTGGGCTGGCGCCCACCCTATAGCTCTCTGGTGCGTCTCCGCGAGTAGGGTGGGCGCCAGCCCACCATGACGATGTTCCCGGATCCGGCCCCGCGAGGGGTTGAAACCCTTCGTTAGTCCATCTCGTCCTTAGCGGGACGAGCCCCCCTGCCCGCCCGGCGCCATTGACATCTCTCCAGCATGCGCTAAAATCCGCCCAGTTTTGATGATTTTCTTCTGAGTGTCCCGGCGCATGTCGGCCGGCACTGAGGCGTCCGGGTTCTTCTCGTTCCTCCGGGCTTCTTCTCAGCTTGCCGGTCTGCGGCCTCCGTCTTCTCCGTTCGGCAGATGTCGGTTTCCCGCCGCTGACCGTTCGTCGCGGACCGTCGGCACAAGGTTCCACAGTTTAGGGAAGGCAAGCTCTCCGAGCTCCGAGATGGAGTTCGGCGAGAGGCTTGCCGTCTTGGGTGTTCCCATTCGTGTGTCTACATTGGGAACCCCATTTCTTTGTTCCTGCCCGAGGGACTCGGGCAAAAGGAGGAGCCTTGTGATGCGATGGATGACGATTGGATTGTGCGTGCTCGCCTGTCTCGGCCTTGCTGTCGGTGCTGGCGCCGACGGCGAGATGACCCGAGCGAATCTGGTGGACCCTGCGGTGGAGGATTTCACCGCGCCGAAGCCCATCCAGGTGGGTGAGGAGATCGCTTTCACCCTGCAGTCGCCGGAATTCTTGGGCGGCCTGGTGGCCGGCCGCAACGACCTGGTGTGGAGCGAGGAGATCGCCTATCCGGAGGCGACCTACATCGCCCCCCATTTCTCCAACTTCGACCTGCCGGAAGGCGCGTACCTGGTGGTGCGGGACCCGGAGAACGTCCGTTCCTGGACCTATCAGGGCGGTGAGGATCTGGGCAAGGAGCGGGCCAACGGCTTCTGGGGTATTCACATCAGCGGCCCCAAGGCCGTCCTCGAGCTGCACAGCTCGGTGGCGCTGCCGGAAGGGGCGGTAACCCTGGATAGCTTCGCCCACGGCTTCAGCGAGCTGGATGCCACCCCTGGAGACACGGAAGCCCTGTGTGGCACCGACGACTCCGGCTGGGCCAAGTGCTATCAGAGCAGCGAGCCCACCATCTACAGCGAGTCCCGCGCGGTGGCGCGGCTGCTGATCAACGGCACCTCGGCGTGCACCGGCTGGCTGGTGGGCAGCGAGGGCCATGTGATGACCAACGAGCATTGCATCGGTGGTTCCTCGGCGGCGGCCAACACCAATTTCGAGTTCATGGCAGAGGGTAGCTCCTGCTCCACCAGCTGCGCGTCCTGGGGCGCTTGCTCCGGCACCGTGGTGGCCACCTCCTCGACTCTGGTGAAGCTCAACGCCGGTCTCGACTACGCTCTGGTCAAGCTGCCCACCAACCCCACCGGTACCTACGGCTACATGCAGATGCGCAACTCGACGCCGTCGGTGAACGAGCGCATCTACATTCCGCAGCATCCCGCCCATTGGGGCAAGAAGATCGCGGTCTTCTCCAGCCACTCCAGCGACGGCTCCGGCTACGCCGAGATCTACAGCCTCAGCCGCCCCGCGTGCAGCGGCTCCGGCTCGGACATCGGCTACTACGCCGACACCCAGGGTGGCTCCTCCGGCTCGCCGGTGCTGGCCTACTCGGATCACCTGGTGGTCTCGCTCCACCATTGCGCCAACTGCCCCAACCGGGGCGTGCCCATCACCTCCATCATCAGTGATCTGGGCTCCAGCGTGCCGGCGGACGCCATCGGTAGCGGCGGTGGCCCGCCGCCCACCGGCGGCTGCCCGTCGGGCTACACCTCTCACACCGGTTCGATCTCCAACGGTCAGAGCATCGTGGTCAGCCAGGGTTCCGCCAGCGGCACCATCATCGGTGAGCTGGACGGCACCGCCACGGACCTCGACCTCTATCTCGACGTGGAGAGCTGCAGCTGGTGGAGCTGCTCGTGGTCCAACGTGGACAGCGGCACCAGCCCGGACTCCACCGAGACGGTGAACTACAGTGGCAGCTCCGGCACCTATCGCTGGCGGGTCGTGTCCTACAGCGGTAGCGGTACCTACGAGCTGTGCGTGAACCAGCCCTGATCGGGGAGCGCCTGCAGTGAAGAGAACGCTCACCCCCGGCCGCTCTGCGGTGCCGGGGGTGAGCTTTGTGCGTTTTGGGGATCGGCGAGCAGTCCAGATTCGTCCTTCCTTGACAGAAATCCGTGGGAAGGCCATGATCCCTCGTTCGTTCTGTAGCGACCAGCGGCTCGATTCGTTGCGCGAGCTAGCGCTCTGCGGCGATCCGCTTCCACCAGTCTTGCGATCCTGGGAATGAGACGACCACGGAAACTCGGCGACGCAGGTTCTTTCGGGCTGATCTGGCTTGGCCAGACGGTCTCCCTCATCGGGTCCCGACTGAGCTTCTTCGCCCTCAGCGTCTGGATCTTCCAGACCACCGGTTCGTCGACCCAATTCACCGCGGCGGTGGCTCTCGGGGTGCTGCCGGGACTGCTGGCGGGGCCGTTCATCGGGGCCCTCATCGATCGCTGGGACCGCCGCCGGGCGATGATCCTGGCGGATTCCGGCTCGGCGGTGATCACGCTGGTGCTGGCCTATTTGGTGCTCGGCGGCGATCTGGCGGTGTGGCATATCTACGTCGCCATCGCCATCGGTTCGGTACTCGACGCGGCGCAGGTGCCGGCCTACTCCGCCGCGGTCACGCTGCTGGTGCGGCGTGAGCACCTGGGGCGGGCCAACGGCCTGATCCAGTTCGGCGAGTCCGGCGCCAAGATCATCGCTCCCGCCGCCGCCGGACTGCTGCTGCCCATCATCGACGTCGGTGGCATCCTGCTCATCGATCTGATCACCTTTGCCTTCGCCATCTTCACGCTCTTGTTGGCCCACGTGCCGCTGCCCAAGCTGGAGAGCGTCGATGGAAAACCTCCGTCGCTCCTGCAGGAGGCGATTTTCGGCTGGCGCTACATCCGCAGGGACTCGGGCCTCAAGGCGTTGTTGCTCTTCTTCGCCGTGTTCAATCTGCTGTGGGGGGTGAATTTCGTGCTCATCACCCCGCTGGTGCTCTCCTTTACCAACGCCACGGATCTGGGCTTCGTGCTGGCGGTGTCCAGCGCCGCCTCGCTGGTAGGAGGGCTG
>JAXHTF010000055.1 GCA_034211275.1 Acidobacteriota bacterium | reverse complement strand
ACCCGCAGCACCTCGGTGGAGGCGGCGGTGCGGGCCATGAAGCACGGAGCGGCGGATTACATCACCAAGCCCCTGGACTACCAGCGATTGCGCAAGGCGGTGGTCTCGGCCCTCGAGGTCCATCAGCTATCGCGCCGCCGGGTGGAGCAGGAGCAAGCGGGGCCCGCCGCTGCCCGCGACCGCTTCCACGGCCTGCTGGGCCGTAGCGGGGCCATGAGCCAGCTCTTCCAGCACATCGAGAACGTGGCTCCCACCGACGTCTCGGCGTTGATTCTGGGGGAGACCGGCACCGGCAAAGAGCTGGTGGCGCGGGCCATCCACAACGCCAGCAACCGCCGGGAGGGTCCGTTCGTGGCGGTGAACGCCGCCGCCATCCCCCACGAGCTCATCGAGAGCGCGCTCTTCGGCCACGAGAAGGGGGCGTTCACCGGCGCCCGAGAAGCTCACGCCGGATATTGCGAGCAGGCTGATGGCGGCACCCTCTTCCTGGATGAGATCGCGGAGATGGATTACGCGGTTCAGGCCAAGCTGCTGCGTTTCCTCCAGGACCATCAGGTGCAGAGGGTGGGGGCGAGCCGCGGCCGGCCGGTGGACGTGCGGGTGCTGGCGGCCACCAACGTCGACCCGGTGGAAGAGATCCGCCAGCGGCGGCTGCGGGAAGATCTCTACTACCGCCTGCGGGTGGTGAGCCTACGGCTGCCGCCGCTGCGCGAGCGTGGGGAGGACGTGCTGCTGCTGGCCCGGCACTTCCTGCGGCGTGCCTCGGAGCGCCATCAGCGAGGCTTTCGGGACTTCGACGCCGCGGCCCTGAGGCAGCTCGAAGCCTATCCGTGGCCGGGCAACGTGCGGGAGATGGAGAACCTCATCGAGGAGGCGGTGGTGCTGCATCGGGGCGAGGTGCTCACCGCCGCCATGCTGCCCCGGGAGCTGGTGGAGGGGGGCGCGACCGGCGTCGCCGGCCTGGCGTCCACCAAGGATCTGGAGCCTCGCTGGAGCCCCCGCGACGAGCGCCGCCGGGAGGAGCTGCGCCAAGCCCTCGACGAGGCGGGGGGCGATCCGGAATCCGCCGGCGAGATTCTCGGAGTCAGCCGGGCCACCGTCTACCGCTGGATGAAGAAATACTCCATTCCCCGGCCTTGACGCCGCCGTCCCGTCGAGTCCCGTCGAGTCCCGTCGGGGTTCCGGTCCCTCCTCCCTCTGCCACCACCGGTTTCGTCGCCTTCCAGCCTGTCGCAGGCTGTCTCAAGCCGTCTCAGGAGGATCCGGGATGGTGATGAGAAGGTCTCGCGCGATCCCGCCCAGACGCCCCACTTTCAGGGGTTCTCCCATCTGGTACGCACCTTGCCTTGAAGTCTCCTGTCTTCACTCTGAAAACGTTCCGGTTCGTCACCGGCGTTGGACGAGAGAGATCAACGAGCGGCGCTCCTGAGAGAGCCTTGCACGAACGATCGAATTTTCGCCCCCGGTTTTGCTCGTCGTCCCCCCCGACGACCCCGCCGCTACGGGTCCCTGAAGGAAGGAGACGATGATGAGCTCAGACCAGCCGTTCCTGGACTCGAACCCTCGCCACCACCGAATCTCGCCCCTGCAGCTTCCTCGACAGCTTCTTCGGCGGCTCCGAGCCCGCCGCCTGGACCGCTGGGCGGTGGCGATGCTGGTGGTTCTGGCTTCAGCTCTCGCCACCATCTGGCTTTCCGGTGCAGCGCCGGTACCGGTGGAGGATCTGTCTCCTGGCGACGACGAGGTCATTCTCGAGCGCGTTCCCGAGGTCGTCGCCGCTGAGATGCGGCACCTCCGCCTCCAGCGCGAGCGGTTGGCCGACGATCCGGAGAACCTGCCCCTGGCATTGGACTTGGGCTGGGCTTTTCTCCACCTGCTGGAGGCTACCGGGGATGTACGCTTCAACGGCTACCTGCAGTCGGCTCTAGCGCCCTGGTGGGAGCTCACCGAACCTCCCCATCCGGTGCTCCTGCTGCGCGCTGCGGAGCGTCGGAGCGTTCACGACCTGAAGGCGGCGACGGGGGATCTGGAGCAATACTTGGATTTACGCCCCGAATGCGCCAAGGGTTGGCTAGAGCAGGCGGAGCTGCATCGGATCCGGGGAGATCTCGAGGCGGCCCGGGCCGGATGCCGGGCCGCTCATCGCCTGGCCCGCGAGGATCCGGAGATCGAGCTTCGGGCCGCCGCCTGTCGCGCTCTGGTGGACGATCTGGGCAATATCTGGAACTACCGCCGGCTGCGGCGCCAGTTTCGCCTGGCTCCCACGGTGGAGGATGCGACGCGGGTGGAGGTGCTCAGCGCCCTCAGCGAGCTGGCGATGCGCTGGGGGCGATTGGAGGAAGCGGAGGACTCCCTGCGCCAAGCTTTGCGCTCGAGCCCCGCCAACATCGAGCTCCTCGCTCGCTACGCCGACCTTCTCCTCGACCAGGACCGTAGCCGCGAGGTGATTCAATTGCTCGAAGACAGGACCTCCGTGGGGACCCTCTTGGTACGGCTGGCGGAGGCGGAGCAGCGGTTGGGGCTGGTCGCCTACCAGCGCCACGCCGCCGACCTCGAGGCTCGCTTCGCAGCCGCTCGGCGGGAGGGCAGCCGGCGGCACCTGGCGGATGAGGCGCGGTTCCGTCTGCGCTGCCAGCAGCGATCCTGGGAGGCTCTCCGTCTGGCCCTGAGCAATTGGCAGCGGCAGCGGCGTCCCGAGGATGCGCGACTGGTCCTCGAGGCGGCTTGGTCTGCCCGTCGCCCGGAGTTGGCGGGACCGGTGCTGGGGTTCCTCGACCAGACCGGTTGGGAGGAGCAGCGCCTGGCTCGACTGGCGCGGCGTCTGGAGGAGGTGAGCTGATGCGCGCGCACCGTCTATCCGGCCTGCCGGCCCTTCTGCTGACCGCGTTGCTGAGCGGGCCGGTGTTCTCCGCCGACGCTCAACCGGCCAGCGACAGCTACCTGACCTTGGAGATTGAAGGCGAGCGAATCGATGGCCGTTGGGCCCTCGCCCTGCGCGACCTGGAGTACGTTCTCGGCCTCGACGAGAATCACGACGGAGCCATCTCCTGGGGCGAGGTGCGGCAGCGCCAGGACGAGATCGCGACCTATGCGCTGAGTCGCCTCGAGCTTCAGCGAGGGCACACGGCCTGCCGGCTGGAGCTCCGAGGGCAAACCATGGGGCAACGCCGCGGTGCCGCCCATTCGGTTCTCCACTTCGCCGTCCATTGTCCGGCGAGGGCGGCGAAGCAGCCGCTGAATCTGACCTACGACCTCTTCTTCGATCGGGACCCCACCCACCGGGGGTTGTTGCGGGTGGTCGGTCCGGGGCGGGAAGCCTTCCGGGTCTTGAGGCCCTCGGCGGCCTGTGTGGTGGTGGCCGGCGGCGCGGTGACTCCCTGGGGCCGTCACCTGCGCGCCCTGGCCCAGGTGCTGTGGCCTTTGTTCATGGGGCTGGGGTTGCTGGTGCTCCTCCTCTCGGGATCGTTGGTGCGTACCGAGCAGGGTTGGAGGATCGTCGAATCCGCCTCGATCCTGTGGGAGCGCGGGCTCACCGCCTGTCTGGCCTTCGCCCTGGTCCACGGTCTGAGCGTTGTCGCGGCGGCGGCGGGGTGGATCTCCTTACCCTCCCTGTGGGTCGAGCTCAGCCTCGCCTGCCTGCTGACCTTGACCCTATGCGACACCCGGAGCCCGGCCCGCGAGGCGAGGGCCCAAGAGGAGCGCCGGCCCCGACGGCCCCCCAAGGTGTCCGGGCGCCGCTATCGCCGGCGCTACCATCGAGCCTTGACCGGAGAGCTCTCGACGGTGATCGGTTCCTCGAGCTAGAGGCTGGCTGGAGAGGCCGGCACCGGAGCGTGGCGTGTGTCCCGCGCCCCCAACGCAGCCTCGTCACGCTGCCGCCACGGCTCGTTACCGCGGTGACGCGGAGATTCCACATCGGGGGCGTAGCTTGGCCACGCTGGAAAGAAGTCCAGCGTTTGGAGGCCAAGCATGTCGAGAGCCCACGCCCCACTATCTGCATCCCTACCGGCCCCGGTTTCCGCCCCTTCCGCCGTTCCCGGCTGGCAACGCTTCGATCTTTCCCTCTGTGAGCGCGTCCACGACGGCTGCCGCCGCGAGGTGCTGGCTCTGTTCCGAGTGGTCAGCCGCCTGGGCAACGGACCCGCCTGGTATGCCCTGGCGCTGGGGTTGCTCGGCCTGTATGGCGAAGCGGCGGCGGTCCCGGTGCTGCGCATGCTGGTCACCGGCATGCTCGGCAGCGCGCTCTACTGGCTGATCAAATCCCGCGCCGCTCGGCCTCGGCCGTTCATGGTCAGCGCCAGCCTCAACGCCGAAGAACCGCCGCTGGACGAATTCAGCTTCCCCTCCGGCCACACCCTGCACGCCTGCCTTTACGCCGTGTTGGCCGGGGCCGTCTTCCCCTGGACCCTTTGGATCCTGGTGCCCTTCGCCGTGCTCACCGCCGCTTCGCGCATCGCCCTCGGTCTGCACTATCCCACCGACGTGGCCGCCGGGGCAGCCCTCGGCTGCACCCTCGCCTGGTTGGCTCTAGCGCTTGTCTGAGTCACCTCCAGGGCTCCCGCGGGAGCCGCCGGCGGAGGTGCGCTCCGTTGAAGGGCGCCCACGCTCCCCGATGCGAATCCTCTACCTCACCGACGTCTTCTTTCCCCGGGTCAACGGCGTCTCCACCTCCATCGCCACCTTCCTCCGCGAGCTCGAGCACCGGGGTCACGAGGTGGTGGTGGTGGCGCCGGAGTATCGGCGTCCGGCCCGCTCCTTGGAGGATCGAGTGCGGCGGGTCGCCTCCCGCGCCGTGCTGGGAGATCCGGAGGACCGTTGGATGAAGGGATCGGCGCTGCGGCGGACGCTGCGCCAGGTGCTGGAGGAAGGGCCGGTGGATCTGGTCCACGCCCAGACCCCCTTCGTCGCCCACTACGCCGCCCGGCGGTTCGCCCGGAGCCACGATCTGCCGTTGGTCGTGACCTACCACACCTTCTTCGAGGACTATCTGCACCACTACCTGCCGCTGCCCCAAGGGCTCCTCAAGCCCTTCGTGCGGCGCATCTCCCGGCTGCAGGCGGACGACGCGGATCGGCTCATCGTGCCCTCGTCGGCGGTGCGGGATGCGCTGTTGGCCTACGGTACCGACACCCCGGTGGAGGTTTTGCCCACAGGACTGCGCTCGTCGGAGCTGGCCGGCGGCGACGGCCCGCGCTTCCGGCGCCGTCACGGGATTCCCGCGGACCAGCCGATGTTGCTCCACGTCGGGCGCATGGCCCACGAGAAAAACGTGGGCTTCCTGCTGCGGGTCTTCGCGCGCATCGCGGCGGAGCGCTCGGACGTGCTCCTGGTGCTCGCTGGCGAGGGGCCGGCAGTCCCCCGGCTGCGGCGGGAGATCCGCCGGCTGGGCCTTGGGGAACAGGTGCGATTCCTAGGGTATCTGGAGCGTGAGAACGAGCTCCTCAACTGCTACGCCGCGGCGGACCTCTTCCTCTTCGCCTCGCGCACCGAAACTCAAGGCCTGGTGCTGCTGGAGTCCATGGCCTTGGGGACGCCGGTGGTGTCCACTGCGGTCTTGGGCACCCGCGACGTGGTGCGCACCGGGCACGGAGCGGTGGTGGTGCCGGAGGACGAGGAGCGCTTTGCCCGAGAGGTCTTGTCTTTGCTCGCCGATCCGTTGCGGCGAGGGCGATTGAGCCGGGAAGCGGTGGCCTGGGCTCAGGAGTGGAGCGCCGGGCGCATGGCGGAGCGCTTGCTCGGCGTCTACCGCGACGTGGTGGGGATCGAGGAACGAGCCCGCGCGGTGCCGGCGTGAGCGAGGGGTCGTCCCTCGGCGGGACCGCTGAGTCTCTTCGTTCGGAGCCCCTTCCTTCAGAGCCCCCAGCTGAAGAGCCACTACGCCTCTGCCTGGTCACCGAGACCTTCTCGCCGGAGATCAACGGCGTCGCCCGCACCCTCGACCAGCTGGTGCGGGGGATGATGGCCCGGGGGCACCGCGTGGAAGTGGTGCATCCCCGACGTCGAGGAGTAGCGGAGGATGTCGAGCACTTCTTGGTCCCCGGCCTGCCGCTGCCGGGCTACCCCGAGCTGCGCTTCGGCCTGCCGGTGGCGCGGCGCCTCCGCCGCCGCTGGAGCCAGGACCCTCCGACGGTGGTCCACGTCGCCACCGAAGGACCGTTGGGCTTCGCTGCCACCTTCACCGCGCGCAAGCTGGGGATTCCGGTGCTTAGCACCTTCCACACCAACTTCCACGACTACGGCCGCCACTACGGCTACGGCCTCCTGCGGCGTGCGGTGCTGGCGGGCATGCGCTACTTCCACAACCGCACCGCCGCCACCCTGGTGCCCACCGAAGAGATCCGCCGGGGGTTGGAGTCCAGCGGCTTCCAGCGCGTCGGGGTCCTCGCCCGCGGGGTGGATACGAAGCTCTTCTCCCCACAGCGCCGGGACGACGAGCTCCGCGCCCGCTGGGACGCCCGGCCGTCCGCGCCGGTGCTTTCCTACGTCGGCCGCATCGCCGGCGAGAAGGACGTAGCCCTCGCCCTCGAAGCCTTTCGCAGGGCTCGCCGGGCGGTGCCCGACAGCCGCGCTGTGGTGGTGGGGGACGGCCCCCACCGGCAGCGCAGCGAGGAGGCCTATCCAGAGGTGGTCTTCTGCGGCATGCGCACCGGCGAGGACCTGGGCCGCCACTACGCCAGCGGCGACGTCTTCGTCTTCCCCTCCCGCACCGAGACCTTCGGCAACGTGGTGCTGGAGGCTATGGCCAGCGGCCTGGTGGTGGTGGCCTTCGACCGCGCCGCGGCCCACGAGCTCATCGTGTCCGGGGAGAACGGTTTTACCGTCCCCGGCGACGACCGGCAGGAGCTGGCGGAGCTGGCAGCGGCGGTGGCTCGGCGGCCTCTGGACGAGCTGCGCGCCATCGGTGCCCGCGCCCGCGTCACGGCCTTGGGGTCCGGCTGGGATGCGGTGGTGAAGCGATACGAGGCAGCTCTCTTCGGGGTCTTGACTGGCGGCTCCTGACCCCGATCTCTCCCGCTGAGTCACTTCCGAAGGCCCTGACAGAGAGCTGACGGCTCTTTGTCATCTTGATCACGAATTCCTGGAAATCCGGTAGCGGCTCCACCGAGTCCAATGCTCTGCCGGACTTTGCTCGCGCTCTGTCTCGACCCGCTGTCGAGGTCCAGCCGCGCTGGGCAGATGCGGAGCACGGCGTTGTCTATGACGATGCCCGCATCTCCGAGGAACTCCTGCGGTGCCCCAAGTCCGCAGGGGGCGGTCCCCGAAGTCATGAGGACTGCGGGGACTCTGGATCACTGTTTCTAGGAGGTTGACCATGAAGAAGTCTCTCATCGTCGGTTGCATCGCCATCGCTTTGCTCTGGGTCTCGGGCGTTCCCGTCTTTGCCGATGCCTATACCCCGAGTCAGAACGGGCTCTCCTTCGATCTCGTGAACAAGTGTGACGGCATCGTCAGCGGCATCGCCGTCGGCGACAAGGTCTGCCTGCTCAAGATCGGTTCCGCGTTCTTCATGAGCACCGTCTTCTCGGGGGACATGGCCTCCGGCGACAGCCAATGGGCCTCGGCCTGCACCAATATCGACGGCGAGGCCAAGATCCTTTTCGTGCCCTCGCCGAGCTGCGGCACCCAGGCTGTAGAGGTGACCGTCAAGGCCAACGAGACGGTGGCGATCCCCAGCAACTTCTGCGCTTGCGCTACCGGTGACCGGGAGGACCATGCGCTGAAGATGGGGGACTGAGCCTCCTCCGCATCTGCTAGCTGCTGGCTGCTAGCTGCTGGGCCAACGCCCCTGCCCGCCGGATTGAGTGGGTGGGGGCGTTGGTGTGTTGAGTCGATCGATCACCCAGCGTCAATGGATGACGTGGTGATCGAGCAGCCAGTTGTGGTCCGCCGTTTCGAGGCCTGCCTCCGCTCCGGTCGAGCTGGTGTTCACCTCGCTGACGAAGAGCTCGTCGCTGGGCGATAGGCGGGCGGTGGACTCGATCTGGATGTGGAGGTCCCGGGCCGTTTGGTTGGTGGAGACGAACCATAGGGCCTCCACCGGTGAGCACGCATCGTCGAAGCTCTTCATCGTCCTGAGCAGGCGATCGTAGCGTGCTTTGTAGGCGGCCATCTTCTTCTTGTGGACCTTCACCGCCTCGAGGTAGGCGGGGTCCTTCTTGCCGAGCTCGAAATCCCTCTCCTTGGGCGTCGGCGGCTGGCGCAAGGTGTAGGCGACGGCCAGCACCCGGTTTCCCTTCTTAGTGACCAAGGGCTGCGCGACATTGGAGCGCCCGGTGCCGATCTCGCCCATGTGAATGCGGGTGACGATCAGTTTGTAGTCGTCCTGCTCTACCGCGGCGAGGTGACCCCTGAGGTTGTTGAGCACTTGCGCCGGAAGTTGGGTCGCGTCGAGCAACCAGGGCCCGTTGAGCAAGTTGACGCCGTCGCCACACTTCGCGCGCAGGAACTCCTCCAGGTTGCTCACCTTGCGGGGGCGTGAAAAGTCATAGCCGATCATCTGGAACATGGCTGACCTCCTTCCCTTCGGTGAAGCTTTGGTGATCTAAAGACTATTTTAAAGTGAGAGGAAGTTGACCGCGCCACCCACAGACGCGGTCTTTGGCCGTCTCCTGGGGTGGTACTCACCGCGCGATCTTCACCGCGGATCCACCCTCCACGCTGTGCCACGAATGAGCCAGGGCTCCTCGCCGCTCGACCACCTCCTCGAGCTCCACGTGCACGACCCGCTCGGCGCTGGCGAACAAGCTGCGACCGTCGGTGGAGTCGTCCACCGCGGCTTGGCCGGTGAGCTGCAGGCTGCGTCCCCGCTGGAAATCGAGGAAGAGGAGTCCGGCGCGGCCGGTGACCAGGATGTTGCCCAGGCTTTGGAAGAGGAAGTTGCCTCGATAGTCAGGGAAGCTGAGGCGGGTGCCGTCGACGCGGACAAAGCCTGGTTCGCCGCCGCGATGGGAGGCGTCGGCGCCGGCTTCGGGATGGGCGGTGGCGAGGAAGAAGGTGTCGGCGGCTTCAATCCAGCGCTCTTGCTCGGCGGAGAGCCCAGAGGATCTCCGGGGCGCTCCAGGCTGCGAGGGTGCCGGCAGATCCTCCGCTTCCACGCGCCGTTGGATGAATTTGGGGCAGTTGCTGTAGACCTCGTCGGTGTGAATGATGAGCCGATTCTCCACCCCCAAGACGGCTCTACCGTTGAGCCGCATGCGCCTCCGAGCGACGGGTTCGATGACCAGCAGACCGACCTCGATCTGATCCCCGAGGTGGGAGATCACCAACGGATCGAGTCGGAGCCCCACCGCGATCTCCACTGTCGTCTCGTCCGGGGTACGAAGAAATCCGGGTGGGCCGTCGAGGGCTGAGGCCCAGGGCCGGCCATCTCCATCGAGGGTGGCCAGCACAGCCAGCCGCTGGTCGCTGAGGAAGGCTCGGGCCGCCTGCGGAATCTCGGTGTGAATGGCGGCGCGCAACCGAGGGCTGTCACGAATGCCCGCCCGGCGTTGCATCTCCAGCTCCCCGGAGTGCCAGGCGTTGGGCTTGGGGCGGCTCGAGGCGTCGCTTTGATCGTTGGGCTGAGCCGAACTCGTAGCCATTATCTATTCCTCCTTGGATTAAAAGAAGCCACAGGTGGGGGCAGTGCCGGCGGGCGCCTGGGCGTCGCTCTCCAGGCCGTGGGGCACTGAGAGCTCGAGCCGGACGCCGTCGGGATCGAGAAAGAAAAGCCCTCCGGAGCCAGCTCCTTCGCTATGCGGAACCACGCCGCCGTGGAGGGGCTCGACCCCCAGATCCTTGAGACGCCGACGGTAGGTGTCCAGGTCCTCCGGAGAAGCCACCTCGAAGGCCAGATGATGAAGTCCGGCTCGGGTACCGTCGAAGCCTTCGCTGGCTTGCTGCCAGAGCGTCAAGCGCAGGGAGGTGCCGTCACCGAGAAAGGCGAAGCGGCGGCCTTCTTCCTCTGATTGACCGAGGACCTCAAAGCCGAGGAGCCGTTGATAGAAGGGGAGAGAGCGCTCGAGGGAGGTGACGTTGAGGCCGATGTGGCCGGGGGCGGGATGACTCGACATTGTGAAGACTCCTTGAATGAGTGTTTTTCCAGAACGTTCGGTAAAAATAAGAGGTAACGATCTATCGTGGTGAATTCGCGGTCCAACTCAACCTCCTAGAGAGCCTCAGGCGTCGTCAAGCTCGGGCAAGAGCGTTCGATGCAGGTCTTCCATGGTTCGCTGAAAGGGAGAGGTGTCTCGTAGGCCGCGGGAGACGACGAGGGAGCCCTGGATGCGGATCAAAACGTCCTCGGCCCGTCGCCGGGCTTCGTCCGGCCCCACACCAGCCTCTCGGGCCACTGCCGCCAACGTTTCGATCCAGCGCTGCAGGCTGCCATCGACCTCGTTCTCGAAGGCGTGGCCCCGGCCGCCGAGGGAGAAAACGTCCAGAAGACAGGAGCTACAACCGCCGTCGTAGAGCTCGTCGAGCCGCTGAGCCATGGCCACCAGCCGCTCCCGAGGCGTCCCCGGTCCGCCGAGAGGTTGGAGAATCTTCTCCACGACCCACCCCACGGTCCGGTTCAGTACCGCCCGCGCCATCTCCTCCTTGCCACCGGGAAAACGATGGTAAAGGCTCGCCCGCTGCAACCCCGTGGCTTCCGACAGCCGGCTCAGACTAGCTCCCTCATAGCCGTAGCGGCGAAAGACATCGCCGAGCTGGTCGAGGAGGGCTTCTTCTTGGACCTTGGTGACGGGCATGGAGTGATCTTACGGAACGTTCGGTAAAGAATCAAGGGGGGAGCTTGTTTTCTGGTTCTTCTGCTTCTGGGGCATCGCACCGATGGGGGACTCCCGAGGGCTGTTCCCGGGAGTGGTACACAAGTGTTGATCTGGAGATCAGACAGCGGCTGTCGGGTCGAAGACCGGGAGCTTCTCAGCCGCGGCACTCCCGAGCAATCGCTGATCACAGGCCACCAAGGTGACCGAGAGATCTTCCTCCCGAAGCATCAAAGCGCTGGCGAGTTGGAGCGCGTCGGCGCTGCGCAGGGGATGGCGCTGGCAGAGGCCCGGTACCAGCTGCAGCACGGCCTGACTGACGGATACGCGGATCAAGCCTTGCCACTCCGCCGCGAAGCGCCGCGTCGTCAACTGGTATTCGGCGATGGTCAGAAGGGACTCCCGCAGCCGCCGCGCGAGGGTTGCATGGACTTCCGCAAAGGCCAAATCGGAGACAGCGACGCTTTGATCCTCGACTCGCCGGGCGAGCCTCTCGGATCCATCCTCCGCGATATACAGCTTGATCAGCGCGCTGGTGTCGAGAAAATCGATCAACGACGGTCCTCGAGGACCATGCTCGCAGCGCTTTGTCCCCGAGAGGGAACTTCCGGAGCCGCCATCTTGCCGGAGCCGCCGTCGGCCGGAAGGGTGAGCAAGCCCTGGTGAGCCAGAGCGGCCAGCCGGCCGGGTTCGTCCGACGCAGCCATCGATTCCAACGAAACCAACGCGGCCACCGGCTTGCCGCCGCGCAGCACAATGATCTGCTCGCCCCGCTCGGCGCGGTGGAGATAGCTCGAGAGCTGATCCTTGAGAGTTCTAGTGCTGACCTTGGTCATGGCTTGTTGCTCCTTGCGGCCATTGTAGCCACGGGCGGGCCGGTGGGCAATTCAGGGGCTGTTGGCAGGGGGTGGTACCCAAGTGTTGGTTTCCGCTCCCGCGGGGCTCTCCAGGAGGTACCCAGAAGGGGGTACCCAAGTGTTGATTGGTCGATATGGGGTGGTCGCCAAGTGCCGGTTTTCTGGATTTGCCGGCGGATTCGCGCGCTCTAGGACGCGGCAGGTGGGCTGTGAGCGGTTCTGTAAGTGTCTGGGAACAGGTGACTTGACTAGGTGGTACCCAAGTGTTGGTCTGCTCTTGGCAGAGGGTGGTACCCAAGTGTTGGTCTGTGCGAAGATTTGTGCAGATTTTTGTGTAGAATCCTGTGTGAAGGAGTTGTCATGGCCACCAACCTGGACATCGACCCCCAGCTGCTGCAGGAAGCTCAGCGGGTGGGAGGGCATCGGACGAAGAAGGCGACGGTGAACGAGGCGTTGGAGGAGTACATCCAGCGGCATCGTCAGCGGGAGATTCTGAAGCTCTTCGGCACCGTCGATTACGATCCCGCCTACGACTACAAAGAGCAGCGCCGGCGCCCATGACGGTCTTGGTGGACACCTGCATCTGGTCGCTGGCTCTGCGGCGGCGGGATGGTGGAAAGGCTTCCGGGAGGGACTTGGGGCCGGCGGTGGAGTCGCTCCGCGAGCTGATCCTCGCCGGCCAGGCCAGCCTCATCGGCCCGATCCGTCAGGAGCTTCTTTCCGGCCTGCGGCGTTCGGAGCAATTCGAAGCCCTCCGAGGCACCCTCCGCGCCTTCGAGACTCTGGAGATCCTTCCCGAGGACTATGAACGGGCCGCGCAGCATTTCAACACCTGCCGCGGGCGAGGGATCCAGGGCTCGAACACCGACTTCCTGATCTGCGCCGTCGCCGAACGTTTCCGCCTGCCCATCTTCACGACGGATCGCGACTTCCAGCACTTCGCTGAGCATTTGCCGGTGGAGCTTTGGGCGGTCTAAGCGAGTTTCAGCGGGCTATTAGCCTACAGGGGACCTTCCTCATCGCCCCGCCCGCTCCCCCACCGCCCCCAAAACCCCCAGCACCCCCACCTTCGCCAGCTCCACCCCGATATACACCGTGTGCAGCGCCGAGGGCGGGATGGATTCGCCGCGGAGGATGGCGGCGACTCGGAGGTCGAGGACCGGGAGCATCCAGAAGGTCTGGAGGCCGACGATGAGGAGGACGGCGCCGGTGAGGATCCAGCTTGTGGGTTCGAAGCGGGTGGAGCGGTGTTGGAGGAAGGCCAGGTAGACGAGGGTGGCGCTCAAGATCCACTCGATGCGGTTGAGCAGGTGGAAGGTGACGCGGCCGACGTCGAGGGCGGTGGGGAGGTCGAGGGTGGGAGCGTAGAACTTGATGGGGGCGGCGAGGAAGGAGACGCCGAGGACCAGGCCGAGCCAGACCCAGCAGAGAAATCGCAGCATGGGAGCCTCCGGGGCACGGTAGATGAAGGAACGCGTCGCTACACCCTCCATCTTAGGAGAAGTGACCCTACCCCGTGGGGCTGCTCGGCTCCTGGTTGGAGTCGGCGGTGGGGGATTCTTGGGGCGGATGGGCTTGGTTTGCGAGAGCCAAATCCGCCAGGGTCAGGTCGCCGAGGGTTGCTGCTCGGGCGCTGGTGACGCGGCGGCGGACGTCTTCGAGGGCTTGGGGCAGGCCCTCCGGCGGGGGAGGCAGGGTTTCCTCGGTGGGGTCGGGGCCGCCGCCGGGGCCTTGGAGGCCGAGGCCGCCGGGGGGCGGCAGCAGGACTTCGGGGCCTTCCGTGTCCCCGCTAGGAGCCTGGCCGGAGGCCGGCGTCTTGGAAGCCGGTTTGCCGGTGACGAGGCCGCCGGGGGCCAGATCGTCCGATTCCAGCTCGTCCGGAGCCAGCTCCCGTCGCGACAGCCGTCGCGGGTCGTAGCAGTCGAAGATCTCGTAGATGCGGATGCGCCGCGGTGGGCGGGCAAGGAGGTAGCCCTCGTCCTCGCGGCCGGTGGCGAGGAGCAAGCGGCGGCGCAGCAGGGGCCCGAGGACCGGGCGCAGCTCGGCGGGGGAGAGGCGCAGGCGGGCGGCGAGGCTGGCGAGGGGCACGATGGGCTTGCCGCGGTCGAGCTCCCGGGCCAGCAGGGTGAGCAGGGCCATGGCCAGCCACGGGCCTGCTAGCCGCGGGCCGCGCCGATGCATGTAGGCGAGGGCTGGGAAGTGCTGGGCGGTGTAGGCGAGGACGTTGCCGGCGAGGATGATGCCCCAGGCCAGCTGCATGGAGACCAGGAAGAGGAAGACGAAGGCGACACTGCCGTAGACCAGGTTGAAGCCGGGGAAGTAGCGGATGTAGAGGGAAAAGCCCTGGCGCAGGAGCTCCAGCAGCAGGGTCGCCACCGTGCCCCCCAGCAGGGCGTTGCGGAAGCCCACGCGGGTGTAGGGCACCAGCCAGTAGAGCATGGTCAGCCCTACCAGGATCGCCGCTGGCGGCAGCAGGCCGATGATGCCGGTGGCGTTGAGCATGGAGCTGAGACCGGCGCGCTGGCGTAGCACGGCGGCGGCGGAGAAGGCGGCGCCGATGAGCAGCGGACCCCAGAAGAGCAGCAGGGTGAAGGAGAACAGGCGCTGCCGGAAGGGGCGGCGGTGGGGCAGGGTCCAGGTGCGGTTGATGGTGCGCTCCACCGTGGTGAAGGCGGTGAGGGCGCCGACCAGGAAGAAGAGCAGCCCCAGGCCCTGGACCCGGCCGGCCTGGAGCACCAGCTCGTTGAGCATCTGCCGCAGGGCCACCTCCGAGTACGGCAGGAGCTGGACCAAGAGGTCGAGCACTTGCTCCTGGTAGCTCCGGAAGGCGCGGGCGCCGATGAAGGAGAAGGCTGCCAGCAGCGGCACCAGGGACAGGATGCTGACGAAGGCCAGGGCCGAGGCGATGAGGCCCAGACCGTCCTTTTGGGCTTTCTCCGCCGCCAGACGGAAGAGGAGCAGCGCGTCGTGCAGGCTACGGCGCACCTTGGGGAGGCGCGAGAGCCGTTCTACCAAGGCACGGAGTCTCCCGGCAGAGGCAACACCGGCCGCGGGAAGCCGGCCTCTTCCAGTTCCGCCGCCAGGGCCTTGCGCGCCGGATCCTCCCCGTGGTTGAGGAAGATGCGCTGGGGCGGTTCCGGCAGGGCCTTGCACCAATTGATCAGATCCTCCCGGTCGCCGTGGGCGGAGAGGCCCGAGAGGGAGTGGATCTGCGCCCGCACCCGCACCCGCCGGCCGTGGATGCCGACGGTGTCGGCGCCCTCCTGCAGCGCGCGGCCGCGGGTACCGTAGGCCTGGTAGCCCACCAGCACCACCGAGCTGTTGGGGTCCCCGAGGTGGTTTTTGAGATGGTGCACGACTCGGCCGGCGGTGGCCATGCCGCTGGCGGAGATGATCACCGCCGGCTTGCGGCGGTGGTTGAGGCTCTTGCTCTGGCTCACCGTGGCGGCGTGGTTGAACGGCGGCGCGGCGAGGGGATCCACGGTGTCGTCCAGCTCCTGCAGCTCGGCGTCGTGCTCCGCCTCGGCGGTGTCGTAGATGTGGGTAGCCTTGATCGCCATGGGGCTGTCGAGGAAGACGGTCTTGGGATCCAGCCGGCCTTCGTCCGCCAGCTCCGCCATGTAGTAGAGAATTTCCTGGCTGCGGCCGAGGGCGAAGGCGGGGATGATCACCATGCCGCCACGGGCGTAGGTTTCCTCGATGATCGCCGCCAGCTCTTCTTTGGGGTTGGAGTCGGGATGACTGCGGTCCCCGTAGGTGGATTCCAGCAGCAGCGCCGCCGGGGCCTTTTCCGGCGGTTGGGGATCTTTGAGGATGGGGACGCCGTGGCGTCCGATGTCGCCGGAGAAACACCAGGTGCGGCGCTCGCCGTCGGAGCCCTTGGCCTCGATCTCCACCGATGCGGCGCCCAGCAGGTGGCCAGCGCGGCGGAAGCGCAGCCGGATGCCGGGAACGACGTCGAAGGTCTTGTCGAAGGGTTGGGTGACCAGCATGTTGAGCGCCTTGCGCGCCTCGTCGCTGGTGTAGAGGGGTTTGGGGTCGCGGTGATGACTGTACTTCTTGCGCCGGGCGTAGCGGGCCTGCTCCTCCTGGATCTTGGCGGCGTCCCGAAGGATCAACGAGACCAGGCCGCGGCCCGCCTTGGTGGTGTGGATGGGTCCGGAGAATCCTTCCTTGACCAACTTCGGCAGCAGCCCGATGTGGTCCAGGTGAGCGTGGGTGAGGATCACCGCCTGCAATTTGTGGGCGTCGAAGGCGAAGGGCTCCCAGTTGAGCTGCTCGAGCTGCTCCGGCCCTTGATACATGCCGCAATCCACCAGCAGCTCGGTGCCGTCACTCCAAGAAAGGTGAGTGCAGCTGCCGGTGACGACACCGCACGCTCCATAGAAGGTCACTTTGGCCATATTTTCCAATCCCGCTGTAGAAGTGTCGTCTCACCAAAACGAGCTTGAGCTTACCATCGCCCCGCTAGGGCCCGGAGACAAGGAAGGAAGATCGGGAATGAACCTTGCACGGTATACTGATAGGACTCTCTCTGGGTTTGGGCATCGCCGCAAAGCCCGATGAGAAGCTGGTTCAAGCTCCGTAGGAAGTACAACAGAGCCCGTCCGCCGGCCGCCGCCGGGGGTGGGAGTTTGGGAGAAAAAAAACATGAAAGACGATTTGAACAAGGTCAAGGATTCGGTCAGTGAGGGTCTCGACGAGGCCAAGGAAGGTCTGCGCGCTGCCAAGGAAGATCTGGGCGAGCACGCGGAGCGCTTCAAGGAAGGCGCCAGCAAGGCCAAGGACGCTGCCCGGGAGGGCTTCGAGACCGCCAAGGAGCGGGCTCGGGAAGGCCTCGACACCGCCAAAACGCGGGCTCAGGAGGGCTTCGCTCACGCGCGGGAGAGCGCCGAGCGGGCTCGGGAACAGGCCCAGGAGCGCTACTCCGAGCTCTCCGACAAGGCCCGGGAGGGCTATGTTCGGGCGCGCAAGGACATGGACGACCTGGCGGGCAACGTCAACGACTACGTGCGCGACAACCCGGGCAAGTCGGTGCTCATCGCCGCCGCCACGGGCTTCATCGTGGGACTGCTGATGCGTGGGGAGCGGGGCGATCGCTGAGCCGGCTGTCGCTGACGAAGCATCGAAGCAGCCAGGCGCAGAAGCCAAGACAGGAAGTTGAGAGATCCAAGCCGGGCGCTCTGCCTCGCCGCAGGGCGCCCCGGTCAGTCGCCGCTGTACACCGGCGGTAGGGAGAAAGAATGCCGATGAGCGCAACAGAGAGTTCGTCCCAGGGCGCCAAGCCCGCGGGCCCATCCAATGGCCCATCCAATGGCATCGCCGATGCGCTGGTGGACGAAGCCATGCCCGAGGGCTTCGACTGGCGCCGCATGGTGCAAAGGTACCCTTGGCCTGCCCTGACCCTGGCCGCGGTGGGAGGCTGGATGCTGGGACATCGCCGCGGCGCCGGCGTGCTCACCGCGCTGGCGGCCTTTGCTGCCGACCAGCTGGTGGATCACGTCAATCAATTCCTCGACGACGAGGTGCTCTGAGTTTGGAGCCGAGTCGCGGGCCGGGCTGCTCGGCGGCTTGCCGATGCAGTAGACTCGGTTCGTCGTGCGCACTCTTTTTCACATCTCCGACGTCCACTTCGGTCCTCCCCATCTGCCCGAGGTGTCTCAAGGGGTTCTGCGCTTCATCGAGGAGCGCAAGCCCGAAATGGTCATCCTCTCGGGGGATCTGACCCAGCGGGCGAAGCCCGAGCAGTTCCAGCAGGCACGGCGTTTCGTGGACAGCATTTCCGTGCCCACCCTGGTGGTGCCGGGCAACCACGACGTGCCGCTCTACCGGGTGTGGGAGCGAGTCTTCTTGCCCTTTGGAGCCTATCGGGCGCATTTTGCCGAGGAGCTCGAGCCCACCTACCGGGACGAGGACCTGCTGGTGGTGGGGATCAACACCGCTCACGGCTGGACCCTCAAAGACGGCCGCATCTCCCTCAACCGTCTCACCGAGGTGGCGGAGGTTTTCGCCGACGCGCCGAACCATCTATTCAAGGTGGTGGTGGCGCACCATCATCTGATTCCGCCTCCCACCTTCGGCACCCAGCGGGTGTGCGGCAACGCCTATGAGGCCATCGACCTCTTCTCCCGGGTCGGCGTCGACCTGATTCTGTCGGGGCATCTGCACCAGGCCTATATCGGCAACTCGGAGGAGTTCTATCCCAAGGGCCGGCCGCCGGTGGTGATCCTGCACTCCGGCACCACCACCTCCAACCGCGGCCGCGGGGTGGAGCGGGAGAAGAACACCTGCAATTGGATCGAGGTGGGGGAGGAGATGATGCGCGTGTCGCATCTGCGCTGGCATCCCCAAGAGTCCACCTTCGCCGAGCACAGTCGTCATTTCTATCCGCGCCAGGAGCGTGTCCCTTACAGCCTCGAGGGATTGGATCTCTAGCCGGGATCCCCCCGACCCTTCACCGCCATGGACTCTTCCCGACCCGATCCCCCCGCCGGTTCTCGCCCCGAGTCTCCGACGGATGCTTCTCAGACCGGTGGTCTGCAGGCGGGGCAGACCGTCGGCCGGTATCGGATCTTGCGGCGTCTGGGTTCCGGCGCCATGGGCGACGTCTTCCTGGCGGAGGATCCGGCCATCGAACGTCGCCTGGCGATCAAGACGGTGCGCTTCACCGGCATCCGGCCGGCGGATCTGGAGGAGCGCACGGCGCGGCTGATGCGCGAGGCCAAGGCCGCGGGCCGTCTGAGCCATCCCAATATCGTCACTCTCTTCGATGTCGGCCAGGACCACGGCCTGCATTTCCTCGCTTTCGAGTTCATCGCCGGCCAGGATCTCCACCAGCGGTTGCTGGACGGTCCGGAGCTCACCGTGGGAGAGGCGCTGAGCATTGCCCAGCAGGCTGCGGAGGGTTTGGACTACGCCCATCAGCAGGGGGTGGTGCATCGGGACGTCAAGCCGGGCAATCTGCTGCTGGAGACCGGCGGGCGGGTCAAGATCAGCGACTTCGGCATCGCCAAGGTGCTGGGCCAGGCGACGGAGTTGACCACCACCGGCATGGTCATCGGCAGCCCCCAATATCTGTCTCCGGAGCAGGTGCGGGGCGAGCCCTTGGACGGCACCAGCGACATTTTCTCTCTAGGAGTGGTGCTCTACGAGCTGGTCACCGGCAGCCGGCCCTTCGACGGCGAAACTTTGAGCACGCTGGTGTACCAGATCCTGCACCGCGAGCCGCCGGCCCTGGACAGCCTCGATCCGTCGCTGCCGCCGGTACTGGCGGCACTGGTGCGGCGGATGTTGGACAAGGAGCGAGGCCGCCGGCCCGCCGCCGCCGCGGAGGTGGCGGAGGAGCTGGCGCGCATTCTCGGCGGCCTGCCGCCGGAGCTGCTGGCCCGGACCGTGGGAAGCGGTGAAGCGGCGCCGGTGAGCACTTCGCCCACCCGTTCGGTGGAGTCGGGGGCCGTGGCGTCGGGGGCTATAGGATCTGGGGTTGGGGCGCCCGGAGCTGGAGCCTCGGGGTCGGGCCCGCCACCGCTGCCGCCGGTGCCCCCACCCCGGCCGCCCGCCGCCGCCGGATCTGGAACCTCGGCGCCGGCGGCCTTCGCTCCCACCGCTTCCGGCACCGCCGTGACCGGGAGTTCCAAGACTTCGGGGCTGCGCTGGGCGCTGGTGGGCGCCATCGCGGTGGTGATCCTGGCGGTTCTGGTCCTGGCGGCGGCCATGGGGCTACGACGCCTGTTACCGGCGGAGTCGACCACGCCCCAACTGGCGCAGCAGGATTCGGCGGCGCCGGTGGAGTCTGCGGCTGTGGGAAGCGATCTGGACGAGGAAGCTTCTTTACTTCCCGAAGATCTGCCGGCGGAGGATCCGGGCTCTGCAGCAACCGATTCATCCCCGCCGCCTCCCCCGAGGCCCGAGGCGAGGGAGCCGGTTTCGACGACGGCCGTTGCGGCCGACACGGGGAAGGTCGAGGGCGTTGACCGGCCCTCGGCTGCGAGGTCCGGCGATGCGGAAGAATCCGCCGGGCCGGCTTCTGCACCGCCGCCACCGAGCACGACCCGCCAGAACGTTGTCCAACCCGGTACCGGAGCCGCCGGTAGTGATGCCCCCGCGACTTCGAGACCCGGCTCGGAGCCGGCCCGCCAGCGCTCAGAGCCCCAACGGCCCGGCTCGCGAGGCTCGGGAACGGCATCGTTGCCGGTCCCGCCGCCGCCGGATCTCCGCCCGGCGCTTCCCGAACCGGCGCCCACCGAGCCCTCCATCGAACCGGAACCGGACCCCGAGCCGCCGGTGGACCGAACCCTCAATACGGGCCTGGAGTTGGTGTTCCGGGTGCAGCCCGACGACGCCTTCTTCCTCCTCGACGGCCGGCTCATCGGACGGGTCAATGAGTACGCCGGTCTGGAGGACGGCGGCGGCTTTGTGCTGCCGGATCCCGGTTCCTACGAGCTGGTGCTGCGCAAGGGCGGTTACGAGGACACTCGCCTGCGGGTGCGGGCCGAAGCTTCTCGGAGTGGCGCCAGCCCCGTGGTGGCGCAGCTCCAGCGCATGGCGGCATCGGAAGTGCCGCTGGGGGATCTGCCCCTCTATCGGGTCAGCGAAGCGGTGGCCTTCCGAGTGCGGCCGCCGTTGGCCAAGATTCTGGTGGATGGAAAACTGGTGGGTACCGCGGTAAAGTTCTCCGGCCGCCGGGGACGGGCCAGCGAGTGGCTGCGGTTGGAGCGCGGAATGCACCGCATCTCCATCGTCGCCCCGGGGCACCGCCGGGTCGACATCGCCGTCGACTTCACCGCCGGCGCCACCCAGGAGCGGGAGCGGATCACCCTCCAGCTGCCGGTAGACGATGACTCATAGACTTCCCAAACAGCCCATCGCCTCGTTGGAGAACGCCGTTCCGACCCAGCTCACAGCCCCCGCCCTTCCGGCGGGCACGCGGGTGGAGACCCTGGACAACGGTCTCACCGTCTGCCTGCTCCCGAATTCTCAGGCCCCCATCGTCACCAGTGCCCTGTGGTACCGCGCTGGGGCACGGGACGAAGCGGCGGCGGAGGCCGGCGTCGCCCACTTCCTCGAGCACATGATGTTCAAGGGATCGGCGGCTTACGGCCCCGGAGAGATCGATCGCCGCACCCAGGCGTTGGGGGGGAGCAACAACGCCTTCACCTCGTACGACGCCACGGCCTATTACTTCAACTTCCGCCGCGACCGCTGGCAGGAAGCCCTGGCCATCGAGGCGGACCGCATGAGCGGTCTGAACCTGGTCCGCCGGGAGGTGGACAGCGAGCGGCAGGTGATTTTGGAAGAGCTGGCCATGTACGAGGACGAGCCCTGGGACGCCCTGGAGCAGGCGGTGCAGGAGGCGCTCTTCCAGGGCCATCCCTACGGACGCCCCATCATCGGTACCCGCAAGACTCTGCGGGCCACCGACGGTGACGTGCTGGCGCGCTTTCACCGGCATTTCTATCGTCCCGACAACGCCGTGCTGGTGCTCGCCGGAGATCTGCCGGAGGACGCCCTGGAGCAGGTTCAAGAGCGCCTCGGGGCGATTCCCCGGGGGGCCGTGGCGCGGCCGGAGCTGGCGCCGCCGGCGCCGCTGAACCAATGGCTGAGGGTTCAGCGGCGGCGTGGGGACGTGGCGCGCTTCTGCCTCGCCCTGCGCGGGCCCGCTGCCGGCGACGAGCTCTTTCCCGCGGTGCGGCTGCTGATGGCGGTGCTCACCTCCGGCCGCGCCAGCCGATTGCATCGGGCGCTGGTGGAGGAACGTCAAAGCTGCCTGTGGGTGGCCGGGCAGGTCGCCGAGTCGCCCCTCGCCGGCTCCCTGGCGGTGGTGCTGGAGCTGGTGCCAGGGGCGGATGCCGAGGCGGTGGAGAAGGAGGTGCTGGAGCACCTGGCACGCCTCGCTTCCGAACCCCCGTCCCCGAAGGAGCTGGAGCGCGCCCGGCGAGTGCTGTTGGCGGATTGGGTCTTCGGTCACGAGCGAGTGCACCAACAGGCCCTGAGCGCCGGCTTCGCCCTCACCCTCTTCGATCTCGATCATCCCCGCCGGTGGCTACAGAGCTCCCTCGACGCCGACGAAGAGCAGCTGACCGCCGCCGCCCGCTGCTTCGATCCCGCCGGGGGCGGAGTGTTGGGCTGGTCGTTGCCCGCCGGCGGTGGCTCGTCTTCGGCGGCCTCTTCTGCGAATTCCCCATCGATCGTGGACGAGCCGTGAGCGCGCCGCTGGTTCTGCGCGCCGGGGGCGACGGCCTGCAGCTTCGCCTCTGCCAGGTGCCGGGAGCACCGATGGTGTCCCTGCGCTGTCTGCTCCTGGGAGGCGCCCGGCTGGAGACCCATCCCGGTCAGGCGGTGATCACCGGCCGCTTGCTCAGCGAGGGATCTCAGCGGCGCTCGTGGTCCGAGATTGCCGAGGACGCCGAAGGCCGGGGCATGGCGATCCACAGCTCCGGCAGCTTCGAAGGGCACGGCGTGTCCATCGACGCCCTGGCGGTGGATGCTGCCTTGGCTCTCGAATGGCTGGCGGAGTTGGTGTTGACGCCGTCCTTCCCGGAGGAGCGCTGCACCTGGCTGCGGCGCCAGGGGGCGGCGGAGCTGGAGAGCCTGGCAGACCAGCCGGAGGTGCGCACCAGCTGGGCCTTTCAGCGTCAGCTCTACGTGCCCCACCCGCGCTCCCGGCCGGTGCAGGGGACCGCCGAAGGGCTGGCGGCTTTCGGGGCCGAGGAGTGTGGCGAGTTCCATCGCCGAGCTTTGCAACGGGGCGTCCTGCTCACCATCGCCGGCGATTTATCCGGGGAGCCCGCGGAGGTCGATCAAGAAGCGCTGGCGGCGCGAGCGGAGGAGCTCTTCGCTGGCCTGACCCGGGGCGGTGGTCCGGACGAGGAGCCAGCGCCGCCTCAGGGGCTGCCGGAGCTGCGCCAGGAGATCCCGGTGCAGGGGGATCAAGCGCACCTCTTCGCCGGCCACCTGACGGTGCCCCGCAATCATCCCGACGCTGCGGCGCTGGAAGTGCTGGCGGTGATCCTCGGTGCCGGCAGCGGCCTCAGCGGCCGGCTACCGACGCGTATCCGGGAGCGCGAGGGGCTGGCCTACAGCACTCAGGTCCACACCCTTTCCGGTGCCGGCCTGGACCCGGGGCGTCTGGCAGTTTATGTCGGGACCTCGGCGGCCACCGTGGAGCAGGCGGAGAAGGGAGTGCGGGAGGAGTTGGAGCGCTTGCTGTCGGACGGCGTCGACGAGGAGGAGTTGGCGGAGGCCAAGTCCTATTTGCTGGGGCGCGAGGCGTTTCGGCGAGAGACCGCCCGGCAGTGGGCGGAGTTGATGCTCGACGCCGAGCTCTATGGTCTACCGCTGGACCATCCTCACTGGCGCCTCGAACAGCTCGAAGCGGTGGATCGCTCATCGGTGGAGGCAGCTGCGGGACGCCACCTGCGCCCACGAGAGCTGCGGGTCACGGTGGGCTTGCCGACAGGATCTTGACCTTCTCCAGGCCGCTCTGGGCGTTCTGCAGCAGCTGGCGCATGAGGCGGGTCAGGCATCGATTGTAGGGATCGCGGTGGCCGGCGTTGATCCGACGAGACCGATGGCGGGAAGGGCCGGTGGCTCTAGTGCTGGAGCCGCCGCCATCTTCGAGCTCCAGCCGCGCCCGCAGGACCGGGCGGCAGGGGCTCGGCAGGCGTTCGATCTCCCGCTCCAGCAAGCGCCGTCGTCCCTGACGTTCCGACGCGCTCACCCCTTCGTCCTCCAGCCATCGCCGTAGCTCGATGTCCAGTGCCCGGCAGACCCGCTCCTGGTGCTGGCGCCAGTGGCGCACACAGCGGTAGCGCAGGGTGCGCTGCAACCAGCGGCGGGGATCGACGATCTGGTCCTGGCGATAGATCAACACCATCAGGCAGTCCTCGAGCATCGCCTCCGCCTCGGCAGCGGGGATGCGGAAGCGCGCCAGTAGCTGCTTGAGCTGGGGCTCCAGCTCCTCCAGCAGCTCCGGCAGTGGGTCCGCGCTGCCGTTCTGCTTCTCGGAGGACATGATGCTCTTGATGGGGTCGCCGGGGTGGTAGCGAAAGGAAGCCCTCAGGCTCTCCTCAGCCGCGGGCTCGCAGGGGAATCATCGCTGTCCGGATCCGACTCCCTCGGGGTGACGCCGCCGGTGTCCCCGATGGCCGGGCCGGCGAGGATGCGCCAGCTGATGAGCTTGGAATCAATTTCCCGCAGGCGCCGGGCGATGAGGCGGCACAAGAGTTGGAGCATCTCCAGGGAGGCGTGGGCGTCCATGGTGAGAATCTCGCGGAAGGTCTCCTGGTCCAGGGCCAGCACCGTCAGCGGTCCGCCGTGGGCGCTGGCGTCGGCGGAGCGCGGTTGGCCGTCGATGAGGGACATCTCGCCAAAGAAGTCGCCGCGGCCGAGGATGGCCAACGCCTCTTCGCCGGCGCCGGGGATGAATTTGCTGATTCGCGCCTTGCCCTCCATCACCACGTACATCTCCCGACCGTCGTCCCCTTCGCGGAAGAGGAACGAGCCGCCGGGAAAACGGCGCACCCGGGAGAAGGTCGCCAGAGTGGTGAGCTCGCCGTGGGACAAGCCCTGCTCCTTGAGCAATTGGATGGTGGCGCTGGAGTCGGTGACCACCGGCCGCGAGACGCTGGCGTCGGCGCTGCCCCGGGAGTCCACCACGGTGTCCCGGCCATCCTCGGCGAAGAAGGAACGCATCTGCTCATTGGCCGCCCGCAGCTTGCCCGCCAGGGTGTGCCAGTAGGTCCAGTACAGCTGCACCCCCAGCTCCGGGTCCTCCTCCACCATCTGGCGCAGATCCTCGGCGGCGAGGCGCAGCAGCACCGTGGGCTCGGAGGTGACGGCGTCGCAGGCGCGATCCAGCCGGCTGATGAAGTTGACCTCTCCGAAGATGCCGTTGGCTCCGATGCGCCGGAGCTCGAAGGTGCCGTAGGAGGTATCGCTCTGCTGCACCACCTCGCCCCGTTCGACCAGATAGACATCGTCGCCGGTGCTCTGCTGCTGATAGACGTAGGAACCGCGTTCGAGGAATTCCTCGCTCGTCGCCCGGGTGATGCGGATGACCTGCTCGTCCGAGAGGCTGGCCAGGCTGCCCAATTTCTTGATCCGCCCCGCCAGGTCGATGAGCCCGCGGGTGTCCTGTCTCTTGGTACCGGTGAGGGTCGCGTCGGTGTCCACCATGCCGCCTTCTTCGAGGAAGCGTTCGCGGTGCCATTGCAGCCGGTCGAAGGAGATCTGCAGCCGGTCCCGCTGTTGGTGGAAGTGGTGGAGCAGATCCTCTTGCTCGAACCCGAGGATCTGACGCAGGGTGCGGATGCGGCGTCGTAGCCGATCGGCTCCCTCCTGGTCGCCCTCGTTGAGCAGCAGGAAGGCGTGGATGGTGGCGTCGAGGGAGGCTTGGAACTCCCGCCGCTCGTATTCCGCCCGGCCCAGGGCCTCGGCGCTCTCGCGGTCGAAGGGGTTGAAGCGTAGCGCCTTGCCGAGCTGGGCCGCGGCGCTGTCATAGTCTTTGCGGCGGGCGAGGATCTGCCCCAGCAGCTTGAAGCTGGCGGGGTTGTTGGGATCCTTGGATTTGGCGATGTCCAGGCACTCGGTGGCCTTGATGTTCTCGCCGCGGTCGGCGTAGAGGGCCGCCAGGCCGATGAAGTGGGCACTGTCGATGAGGTCCCGTCGGAACTGCTCCCGGAGGGTGTCGCGCAGGGTACGAGGCTTCTTGTCCTGGTACTGGCGCTGCATGCGCCGCACTTCCGCTTGGGCTAGCCGCAGACCGCTGTTGCGCGGGTCCAGCTGCAGCGCCAAACCAAAGAGCTCCCCGGCCTCTGCGTACATCTGGCGCTCGCACAGGCGCTTGGCCAGATGGGTCAGGGCATCGAGTTCATCTTGGAGCTTGGACGACGCCGGCATACTTTCCTTCCTCAAGGGGGAAGCTCAGTTTAGCACGTGGCGCTCCGAGGGCTCGGCGGCACCTGTGACGCGGCGGACACGGTCTCGTCAGGAGAGCTCGGGGAGCTCACCCTTGATATCGTCGATGCCGATGACTTTTTTCTTTTGAGTCGACAATGAAGGGTCCTCGGCGTCAGGAGGTGACGAATGAGGTGGTCAGAGGAAGCGAAGGTGAGTCGGATGCCCGGACGGCGAAACGCTGCACGAAAAGTGTTGGACGGCCGCGGTGGCGGGTGGCCGCTGCTCATCGCCGGGGTGGTCTTGGCCTCGCTGGCGGTGGTGTGCGGTCCTTGGCCGGCCCTGGAGGCGCAGCAGGCCCCTGCGGAGGACGGCCCCGGGCCGGTGCCGGCGGCGCTGCGGGTGGAGGTATCCGACGACGGTCTGGAGACGGTGACCCTGCCGGCTTTCGAGGTCCCGGGTTTGCTCCATCGAGGTCCCGATCCGGTGCCGTACGGAGACAGCCCGGATTGGTCCAACACCCTGCGCCGGCAGGTGGGCGGTCTGCAGGTGGTGGACATCGACGGGGACATGGATCTGGACGTGGTGGTAGGCTGCTACATCTCCAACAGTTTCCCGCCCTACGAGGATTGGGAGAATCTCATTTACCGCAATGTCGGTGGCGTGCTGGAGGCGAATCCGTCGTGGATCTCCGCCGACGAGGTTTCCACCGGCGACATCCAGGTGGGCCTGATCAACGCCGATCTCCTGCCGGACGTCTTCGCCGCCAACGGCGGTGGCTCGCTGTCGCCGTCGGTGATCTACTTCGGTGGTGTCGGCGGTCCGTCCACCAGCCCCGGCTGGTCGTCCAACGACAGCGCCTGGAACAACTACGCGGTGCTCTTCGACTACGACGACGATGGGGATGTCGACGTCTTCACCGCCAACCAGGGCAATTCCCAGAACGACCCCTTCCGGCCCATGTACGGCTTCGAGAACGACGCGGGCACGCTGGAAACCACGCCCTCGTGGCAGTCGGCGGAGACGTCGATCCAGAACTTCCTCGCCTTCGGCCTCTTCGATGACGATGAGTGGCCGGATCTGGCGGTGTCCAAGTGGGCGAATTTCGAGAGCGGCATCTACCGCAACGACGGCGGCAGCATGGACACCACGCCGACCTGGACCACCGGCGATACCGACACCGACAAAGGGGTGGCCTGGGCGGACGTGGACGCCAACGGCTGGGTGGATCTGGCCCTGGGCCGCGACCCGACCCTGGTCTACTTCAACGACACCGGCGTGCTCACCGCGGGCTATAGCTCTAGCGCCACCTTCTTCGGTCACAGCGATCTACGGTGGGCGGACGTCGACGGGGACGAGGACCCGGACCTGGCGGAGATCCACTTCTCCAACGGCGTGGTCAACATCTACCTCAACCAGGGTGGAGTGCTGGATTCGACGCCGTCCTGGAGCTACAACTCCGCCGGCGCCGGTACCGCCATTGCCTTCGGTGACATCACCGGCAACGGCTATGCGGACCTAGTGGTGGGGAACTCCGGGGATCCCTCGGTGATGGTCTTCTACAACCAGGGGGTGCCGGACCCGATCTTCACCGACGGCTTCGAGTCCGGCGACACCAACTCTTGGAGCGATGTTTTTCCTGCTCCTTGATCAGGCGCGGACGCGCGAAGGCCCGCGCAGCACTCGCGCCGGCAGCAGCAGGATGGCCTTGAGCAACTCGAAGACCCCTTCGACGGCGATGCCGACCAGCCGGAAGGGCAGCAGCAACAACCAGACGATGGGGTAGAGCAGAAGCGCCAGGAGCGCTAGCGGCCAGCAGAAGATCAGGAGCAAGAGCCAGAGTAGGAATTGGATCAATTTCGTTTCCTCCATTCCAACCTACGCCGGTGCTGGGGAAGGTGTTTCAGCCTCGGGTCATCCGCCGGCGGGGGTTTCTTCGACGGCTTGGCCGGGAGTTTTCCCTCGCATCGCCGGCTGGGGCTCCCCCGGATCCCGCCACAGCGAGATCACCAGCAGAATGGTGCAGCAGCTGATGGCCATGTCGGCGACGTTGAAGATGGGCCAGTGCATGAAGCCCAGATCCACCGGGCCGATGAAATCCACCACCCCGCGATCCCAGCGCAGGCGGTCCACCAGGTTGCCCAGGGCGCCGGCGGCGATCATGGGGATGGTGATCAGGCGTAGCGGGTGCCGGCGGTCGGTGCTGCGGTAGAGGTGCACTAGCAGTGCCAGCGCCGCGAAGGAGGCGATGGAGAAAAGCCAGCGGGAGACGCTGCCGCTGCCGATGCCCCACAGGCCGCCGGTGTTGAAGTGCAGGGTCAGGGGGATGAAGCCGAGGCCGTAGATCGTCGGCCCCCGGGGCTCCAGGGCTCCCAGAGCCCAGGATTTGGTCGCCAGATCCAGCGCCAAGATGGTGAGCACCACCGCGGCGAAAAGGATCCACTTGCGGCCGGAAGCCGCGGGTTGGGGATTGGCAGCGGTCGGGTTCAGGGAGTTCTCGGAGCTCATCTCAGGTCATCCTCCCCTCAGGCTACCCACAGCGGAACGATCTCGAAGCGGTCCACGTCCACCAGCCCCTGATCGGTGAGCTTGAGGGACGGGATCACCTCCAGGGCCAGGAAACTCATGGCCATGAACGGGTCGTGGAGGGTAGAGCCGAGGGTGCCGGCGGCCTCCAGAGCCTTGTCGAGCTGCTGCCGTACCTTTTCGATGGGTTCGGTGCTCATCAATCCGCCCACCGGCAGCGGCACTTCCGCCAGCACCGTCTCTCCCTCCGCGACCACCAGCCCGCCCCCCAGCCGGGCACAGCGCCGGGCGGCGGTGATCATGGACTCGTCGTCGGCACCCACCACCACCAGGTTGTGGTGATCGTGGGCGACGGAGGAGGCGAGGGCGCCGCGCTGTAGGCCGAGACCACGGACGAAACCCTTGCCGATGGCGCCGGAGGCCAGATGGCGCTCGATGACCGCCATCTTGATCAGGTCTTGGGAGGGATCGGAGACGGCCTGGCCGTCGACGATCTTGGCTTGGGCGGTGAGGCTTTCGGTGACCAGTTGGTTGGGCACTGCGCCGATCACCCGCACCGTCTCCCCCTCGGCGGGGATCGTCAGGTCGAGGGAGCGCCAGGCGACGTTCATGGTGCCCCGCAGCACCCGGGTGGGCACCTCCCGCCGGGGCACCACCATGGCGCCGTCCTTGGCCACCAGCTGACCGCCGCGGAAGACCAGGTGGGGCCGCGGTGCCTCGAGGTCGTGGAAGGCGATGAGGTCCGCCCGCCGGCCCGGGGCGATGCAGCCGCGGTCCCGCAGCCGGAAGTAGTCGGCGGTGTTGCAGGTGGCCATGCGGATGGCGACGATGGGGTCGATGCCCTCGGCGATGGCGGTGCGCACCATGAAGTCGATGTGGCCTTCGTCCAGCAGGTCCGCCGGCTGTCGGTCGTCGGTGCAGAAGCAGATGCGGTGATGATTGTTCTGATCCACCAGCGGCAGCAGGGTCTTGAGGTTGCGGGCGTTGGTCGCCTCGCGGATGAAGATGGTCATGCCCAGACGGAGCTTCTCCCGCGCCTCCTCGACGGTGGTGCACTCGTGGTCGCTCTGGATGCCGGCGGCGGCATAGGCCTGGAGCTCCTTGCCGCTGAGGCCGGGGCAGTGACCGTCCACCACCATCTCGCTGAAAGTCCGCAGCTTGGCCAGCACCTCCTCGTCACCGTGGATCACGCCGGGGAAGTTCATCACCTCCGCCAAGCCCAGCACCCAGGGGTCGGATTTGAGGGAGGTCAGATCATAGGAATGGAGCACCGCGCCGCTGGTTTCCATGTTGGTGGCGGGCACGCAGGAGGAGGCCATGACGTACATGCTCAAGGGTCCGTGCTTGGCGTTCTCGAACATGAAGCGGATGCCGTCCAGGCCCAGGACGTTGGCGATCTCGTGGGGGTCGGTGATCACCGCCGTCGTGCCCCGGGGGACCACCGCCCGGGCGAATTCGGAGGGCGGCACCATGGCGCTCTCCACGTGCACGTGGGCGTCGATGAAGCCCGGCGCCAGGTAGGCCCCTTCCAGATCGAGGGTCTCCCGAGCTTCGTAATCTCCGAGGCCGACGATGCGGGAGCGCACCAGGGCGACGTCGGTGGGCAGGATCTCGCCGCTGAGCACGTTGACCACCCGCGCGTTCTTGATCAACAGGTCGACGGGCTCGTCGCCGCGGGCGTATCGAATCAGGGATGCCAGTTCCATGGTGATGCTTTCCGTCTGAGGGGCTAGCGTCTGAAAAGCTAGGCGGTTTCCGGGTCGGGTGTCTTCCGGTTCGGCGTCTTCAGGGATGATCGTGAGAGAGACCTTTGGGCCGATGAGGCAGGCTTGGTTGTCCTGTCCGCGGCCTTCCCCACTTTCTACCACAGACCGAGACCACAGGACGGTTTGCCCACCGCCTCCGGGCCGTGCTGGACAGGTCCCGGCAGGGGAGCCGGGAGTCCCTACAATGAAGTCGTTGGGCGGAGCCTCGCACTGTGCCTGCGAGGGCTTCCTGCCGCCACCAGATCCCCATGGATACTTACGATGTAATCGTCATCGGTGCCGGCTTCGGAGGCCTCGCCACCGCTTTGACCCTGGCGGAGGAGGGAGCCCGGGTGTTGTTGGTGGAGACGCTGGGCTATCCCGGCGGATGCGCCTCCACCTACGAACGCCGTGGCTACCGTTTCGAGAGCGGTGCCACCCTCTTCTCGGGCTTCGGCGAAGGTCAGCTGATGGAGCGCTGGACTCGCCGTCACGGCCTGACGGTGGAGCATCGGGTGCTGGACCCGGTGGTAGAGCTACGGGCTCCCGGCTGGAGTCTGTCGGTGCCGCCCCGCCGGGAGGAGTTGGTGGCGCGGTTGTGTGCTCTGCCGGGAGCTCCGGAAGCGGGCATCGAAGCTTTCTTCGACCTCCAGCGGCGGGTGGCGGACGCGCTGTGGGGGCTGTTTTCGGAACCGCGTCTGCTGCCCCCTTTCGGTCTGCGGGAGCTTTGGGAGCACGCCCGTCGGCTGCCCTCCTATCTGCCGCTGGCGGGTTTGGTGGGGCGCCCGGTGGGCCAGGTGCTGAAGCGCTACGGTCTGGAGAGCTTCGAGCCGCTGGTGACCTATCTCGACGCCACCTGCCAGATCACCGTGCAGGCGGGGGTGGCGGAGGCGGAGGCGCCCTTCGCTCTCGCCGCCATGGATTATTACTTCCGCGGTACCGGACACGTCCACGGCGGCGTCGGCCGGCTGGCGGAATCCTTGGTGCAGGCGATTCGCGGCTGCGGTGGGGAGGTGGCATTCTTCGAGCGCGCCGAGGGGCTGACGCCGTCCGCGGGGGGCTGGCGGTTACGTACCCGGCGGCGGACGGTGGCGGCCGGAGCGGTGGTGGCGAATCTGCTGCCCCAGGCGTTGGAGCAGCTGCTCCCGGACCTCTTGGGCGGACTCACGCCGTGGCGGTTGCGGCAGCTGGCTCAGCGGGTGGAGGACGGCTGGGGGGCGGCCATGCTCTATCTCGCCCTGCCCCCGGACAGTCTCGAGCGATCGTCGGCTCATCATTTGGAGTTGGTGCAGGACCCGACCCGGCCGCTGCTCGAAGGCAATCACCTCTTTTGTAGCGTCAGCGCCGCTGACGAGACCGGGCGCACCCCCGACGATGGTCGCACGGTGACGGTGTCCACCCACGTACCCATGCAGGCTCTGCAGGCCGGCGGCCGAGAGCACCGGGCGGTCTATGTGGAGCAGGTGCAGGAGCGCATGCGGCAGGGGCTGCGCACCTTGGCGCCGGAGCTGGCGGCGGCGGTGGAGCATCAGCTCACCGCCAGCCCCCGGACCTTCGAGCGCTTCACCGGCCGTCCGGAAGGCTATGTCGGCGGCATCCCCCGCCGGGCCGGTTTGTCCAACTATCGGAATCTCGCGCCCCGCCCGATCCTCCCGGGCCTCTTCTTGGTGGGCGACTCGGTCTTCCCCGGCCAGAGCACCCTCGCTACCGCTCTCGGCGGGGTGAAGGTGGCGCAGCGGGTTCTCGCACGAGAGCTCTGAAGGCGTCTCCTCGACAGCCCTTTCCGGGGGTGGTACCCACTTGTTGGCTCACTGGTTCCAGCAGTGGGTACCCACCTTCTGATGGCAGATTCTGATGGCTTCCATCCTTACTAGGAAGCAGGTCTGGCGTGGCTTTGTAGGAAGACGGCCACCTGGGATTTCGTGACCTCTCCCCGCGCGACGCCAAACACGAGATCGGTCAGCTGATCGTCCTCGACCTCGATCTCGACATCATTCATCCACAGGAAGATCAGAGCTGCGGCGAGAGCGATGCGTTTGTTGCCGTCGATGAAGGGATGATTCTGGGCGAGGTGGAAGAGGTAGGCTGCAGCCATCTCGTACAGGCTCTGGTGTAGGAATTGGCCGTCAAAGGTGGCGGAGACCGCTCCCAAAGCAGAGGACAAGAGGCCCTGCTCCCGGATGCCGGGTAGGCCGCCATACCTTCGTACTTGGTCTTGGTGCAGAGCCAGGACCTCGTCGAGGGTCAGGAATACAGGGTCCGCCTTGGCCGCGCTGTTCACTCGGCGAGCTTCTGGAAGACTCCGGCATAGCGGGCGTTGATCTTCTCAACCCCGGATCGGAGCTTCTCGGCCCGCCGCTCGTCACGGACGGGGGTGATGACGATGACATCACCGTCGGTGGAGATTTCCAGGCTGGTGTCCGCGTCGATGCCGGTAGCCTCGAGCAGCGGGCGGTCCAGAACCAACGCCAGGCTGTTTCCGGTCTTGGTGAGCTTCTTGACCATGGTGCACCTCGTACGAACATCCTAGTGGAGCCGTACTGACGCCCGCAAGCGATTCCCAGGGTGGTACCCACTTGTTGGTCGCTTGTTGATGAGCTGCGGATCGATGCCTCGGTGGTAGGCTTTCGATATGAGAAAGCTCCTCTCGATGGCCCTTCCGCTCGCCCTCGGCGTCCTCACTCCGCTCCTCCTGGGGGCCGTGGCCTGCGCTCCCCACGGCGCGCCGGCGGCGAATGGGCCCGGTGGGGGAGAGGCCGAGGCGGAAGCGACGGGGGAGGCTGGGGATGCCTCGGGAGGAAGTTCCATGCCCTTGCCGACGGAGCCGGGGGCGGAGCTCCGGGAGGTCTCCGCAACGGTGCAGCAGGTGGGGCAGTTCGGGTGGGGATTGGTGCCGGATGCGGAGCCGGGGACGCGCTATGCGGTGGAGGAGCTGCCGGAGGAGCTGCGGGAGGATGGCCTCGAGGTGGTCTTCAGCGGCGTGCTCGGAGAGATCCCCGCCAATGTGCGGCTGTGGGGAACGCCGCTGGAGTTGACCTCGATCCGTCGCGCTGCCGACTCTCCCTGACCTGACTCGGCCCTGAGCGGTTCCGTGTAGCCGCGCAGCATCGAGCCAACTTGTAGGGTGGGCGCCAGCCCACCAATTCAGTCCACCATCACGACCGGGTGGAACCCGGTGTCTTCCCACCGCCGGCCTGTGCTAGAAAACCCTGCATGGAATTCACTCCCGACCTCCTGCTCCACGGCCTCGTCTGGTACGTGGCCTTCGTCTTCTCCCTGACCCTCCACGAGGCGGCTCATGCGTGGGCCGCGCTCAAGCTGGGGGACCCGACCGCCTCCGAGGGCGGCCAGGTGACCCTCAATCCGGTGCCCCACATCGCCCGCTCCCCCTTCGGCACGGTGCTGGTGCCGTTGCTCTCTTTCGGCTTCATGGGCTGGATGATGGGCTGGGCCAGCGCGCCGTACGATCCGGCCTGGGCTGCCCGGCACCCGAAGCGGGCGGGGTGGATGGCGTTGGCGGGGCCGGTGTCCAACCTCTTCCTGATGCTGTGGTCGGGAATTGCCATCCGAGTCGGGTTGGCGGCGGGCTATTTCACCCTGCCGACCCGAGACGTGCTCAGCTTTGACCGGCTGGTGGTGGGGGGCGATCCGACAGCGGACGGTGTGTCGGTGCTGTTGAGCATCCTCTTCTCCCTCAACTTCTTGCTCTTCCTGTTCAACCTGCTGCCGCTGCCGCCGCTGGACGGCAGCGCGGTAATCCAGCTCGTGTTGCCGAAGCGCATCAGCCTGCGCTACCAACAGCTTCTCGCCGAGCCCATGTTCGCGTTGCTGGGATTGATCCTGGCGTGGCGCTTCTTCGGAGTTCTCTTCGTGCCGATCTACGGAGTGGCGGTGGGATTGCTCTACCTGGGATTGGGAGTCTCTTAGCCGCCATGCCGAAATTCCTCGACGCTCTGACCCCCGAGCTCACCGGGCTCATCGAGCAGCAGCCCCTCTTCTTCGTCGCCACCGCGCCGCTGTCGGCCGATGGGCGGGTCAATCTCTCGCCCAAGGGGCTCGATACCTTCCGCGTTCTCTCGCCCCAGCGGGTGGCCTACCTCGACCTCACCGGCAGCACCGCGCGGCCCCGGCCGTAGAGCCGCAGGATCAAGGGTTTGGGACCGAAGGAGCAGAACATGAAGGTGATCCGGCCGTTTTCCTTCAGGTGGGCGGCGGTCTCGTTGCCGCT
>JAXHTF010000054.1 GCA_034211275.1 Acidobacteriota bacterium | reverse complement strand
AGATCAGCGTGGCGACGGAAATTGTTCCCGGCGGCCCCCTCGGATTCCAGCAGCGCTCGTTTTACGAGGACTTCGACAGCAACTACAGCATCGCCAGCGTGTCTTTGAGCTTTTGAGGGGTGGGCACCACCACTCATAGCCCCATGCTCAACCATCAAACAACAAGCAGCTATTGTGTGAAGAAGATGTCTCCTCTATACTCTCTGTCTCCCCCCGCTGATAGGGGCTTGAACCTTCCCTTCAGAAGCCAAGCTCCAATAAAAATCTTGACGAAATACTTGGCCATGACGAAGACCAACCAACATTTCCCCCGTCCCTCCTGTCGGCTCCCAGGAGCTGCTGGTCGGGCCTGGGTCGCACTGCTCAGCCTCGTCGTCGGCCTTCTGCTCTTGATGCCGACCAGCGCGTCGGCGCAGAGCGGATTCGTGATCGTGGCGCACCCGGATGTCCCGGTGAGCTCCATCGACGTGGACACGGCGTCGAAGATTTTTCTGCAGAAGGAGCGGCGCTGGAGCGACGGCACCACCATCCACCCGGTGACCTTGGCGGTTTCCGAGGTGCGCGAGGAGTTCTCGCAAGCGGTGCACAATCGCAGTGAGCTCGATCTGCGCAAACACTGGCAGCGCCAGATCTTCACCGGCCGCGGCTCCCCACCCCTGGAGCGCCCGTCCGACGCCGCAGTTCTCGAGTACGTGCGCACCACCCCCGGTGCCATCGGCTACATCTCCTCCGGTACCCGCGCCAGCGGCGTCAAAGTTCTCCAGCTTCGCTGAGCCCTCCGCGGCTCCCTCGCCGGGCGGTTTCTCTGCAGCCCTGCTTTGCCCTCCCCGCGGCCTTGCGGCATAATCTCTTCAGCATTTTTCTGAGCACCTGAAATCTCCTCGCGCCCTCACGGGCTGGGGAGATCTCTACCCTGATCCGCGGTAGCCGGGGGAGAGAGAGCCGATGAGGCAATCCTGCAGAGCAGGACATCGTGGTCGAGCCTGGCTGGGCTGGGCGCTGGCTGCCCTCCTGCTCGTCTGGCCGCAACCCCGCACGGAAGCCGCCGAGGCGGCCCGCGAACGGCCGATAGTGCGCATCGGCGCCGTCGTCGATGGTCCCTGGCAAGGCAACGAGGGGCTCCGCGAGCGCACAGAGCAGGAAATCCTCAACCTCACCGAGGGAGAGTTCGACGTTCGCTTCCCGGAGGCCGCCTACCGGGTGGGCGATTGGACCCTGGAAGCCGCCGAGAATGCCCTGGCGGAGCTGCTGGAGGATTCGCAGATCGACCTGGTCATCACCTGGGGTTTGCTCGCCTCCCAAACCACCTGCTGCCAACAGCGATTGCCCAAACCGGTCATCGCCCCCGTGATCATCGATGCCGACCTCCAGGGCCTGCCGTCCGAGAACGGCGCCAGCGGCGTTCCCAACCTCAATTACGTAGCGCTGCCGGACAAGCTACCGAACGAGCTCCAAGCGCTGCATCACATCCTGCCCTTCGACAATCTGGCGCTGCTGCTCAACGCGAACTTCGCCGAGGGTATCCCGGAGCTTTCCCTGCGCATCCTCAAGACTGCCCGGAAGCTCGGCGTGGGCCTTGAGCTGATCCCGGTGGGCAACTCCGTGGAAGACGTTCTCGATCGCATTTCCGAGACCGCCGACGCCGCCTACCTTTTCCCCTTGTTCCACCTGCCGCCGGACGACCTTCAACGGCTGGTGGACGGCCTCCACGAACGCGGCGTAATGACCTTCTCGGCCGTGGGAGGCCAGGAGATGGAGAGCGGCATCCTCGCCACCCGGGGCAACGACGAGTTCCTCGAACGCCTGGCCCGGCGGGTTGCTCTCAACGTCCAGCGCATTCTGCTGGGGGAAGACGCCGGCTCTATCCCCGTCGCCTTCTCCGTGCCCCACCGGCTGGCGCTCAACCTCGCCACCGCCCGCGAGCTCGGCGTCTCGCCGCGTTGGGAAGCTCTCCTGGAGGCAGAGATCCTCGAAGGCGGAGAGATTCCCGGAGCCCGCCGGGAGACCTTCGCGGGCGCCGTCCAGCGGGCCATCGAGCAGAACCTGGACCTGGCGGCCCAGCGGCGCTCCGTGGCCGCCGGCGAGCAGGATGTGCGCCGCGCCCGGTCCGTTTTCTGGCCCTCCCTGGAGGTCTCCGGGACGGCGCTTCAGATCGACGAGGATCGCGCCGCCGCCAGCTTCGGCAGCCAGCCCGAGCAGAGCTTCACCGCGGGTCTCACCGCCACCCAGCTGCTGTACTCCGACGGTGCCCGCGCCAACGCCGAGATTCAGCGCCAGCTCCAGCTCAGCCGCGAGGAAGAGCTCGCGGTGCTGCGCCTGGACATCGCCTTCGAGGCCGCCACCGCCTACCTCGACCTGCTGCGCGCCAAGACGTTGGAGCAGATCCGCCTGACCAATCTCCAGGTCACCCGAGAGAACCTCGAGCTGGCCCGTCTGCGGCGCCGGGTCGGCACCGCCAATCCGGCGGAGGTCTACCGCTGGGAAAGTCAGATCGCCACCGATCAGCAGGCGCTGGTGGAGGCCCGCTCCACCGTCTCGGTGGCGGAGATCGCCCTCAACCGCCTCCTGCACTACGACCTCGAAGCGCCCTTCACCACCGCCGAGGTGGGCCTCGACGATCCCTACCTGATCACCAGCCAGGAGCGTTTCCAGGGCTATATCGAAACCCCCAAGCTGTTCTCCGTGCTACGGGACTTCGCGGTGCAGGAAGGCCTGTCCGCTGCCCCCGAGCTGCGCTCCCTACGGGCGGCCATCGCCGCCCAGGAGCGCGCTGTCACCGCCGCCCGGCGAGCCTATTGGGCGCCCACCGCCAGCGCCCGCTTCACCCTCGACGAACGGCTGGCGGAGAGCGGTGCAGGCACCAGCGGCGGCATGCCCCTCCCGGGCTTGCCAACCGCCGACGACACCAACTGGAGCCTCGGTCTTGCTTTCTCCTTACCCCTTTTCGAAGGCGGTGCCCGCCGGGCCGACGAGCTGCAGGCAGAGCAGGAGCTGGCAGCCCTCGAGCTGCGCTGGGAGGCCGCCGTCGAGAGCCTGGAGCTGCGCATCCGCGCCGCCACGTACCGCGCGCGGGCCTCCTTCGTCGGCATCGGTTTGAGTCGCCGCAGCGCCGAAGCCGCCGAGGCCAATCTGGAGCTAGTGGCCGACGCCTACGCCCGCGGTGCGGTGTCGGTAATCGAATTGCTCGACGCCCAGGCGGCGGCTCTCAACGCCGCCCAGGGAGCGACCAACGCGGTCTACGACTTCTTCATCGACCTGATGGAAGTGCAGCGGGCGATCAACCGCTTCGACTTCTTCATCAGCCCCGACGCCCGAGATGCCTGGTTTCAGCGCCTCGATCTGTTCTTCACCGAAGCCGGAGTGAAGCCTCTGAGGCCTTGACCGCTATCGGAGCCTCGGCGCTCCGCAGCTTGGGGAGACACCATGCGACCTTCCGACCACCACCCCCGTTCCCATCCCCGCGCCGCATGGGGAATCCTCCTGCAGCGGTTTCTGGGTGTTCAGCCCAGCGGCGTCGGCTTCCGGAGCTTCGCCTTCCTGGGCCTATGCCTGCTGGGAGTAGCCAGCTGCGGCGGTGAGACTCCGGTGGAGGAGGTCGAGCTGCGTCCGGTGCGCACCGAGCGGGTCACCGCCGGCATCGTCAAGCCCACTCGCACCCTCGCCGGGGTGGTGCGGGCGGGGGTCGAGTCGCGGCTCAGCCCACGGGTCGGCGGCACGGTCACCCAGGTGGCGGTGCAGGTGGGCGAGGCGGTGCAGCAGGGACAGGTTCTGGCGCGCCTCGACGCCACCGACTACGAGCTCCAGGTGCAGGAAGCGGAAGCCGCCCTGGCCCAGGGCCGGGCGACCCTACGCCGAGCCCAATCGGACTACGAGCGGGTGCGGGCCCTGTACGAGAACAACAACGCGGCCGAGAGCGAGCTGGACGCCGCCCGGGCCGGCGCCGAATCCGCCCGGGCGCAGGTGGAAGCGGCACGCCAACGCTTGGAGCAGGCGAGGCAGCGGGTGGGTTACACCGTCCTGCGGGCTCCCACCGACGGCGCCATCGCCGCGGTGCGGGTGGAGGTGAATGAGAACGTCGGCGCCGGACAGGAGCTCTTCCTGCTGATCTCCGGATCTCAGCCGGAGGTGGAGGTGGCGGTGCCGGAGGGGATGATCGCCCAGGTCCAACCCGGACTCGAGGTGACGGTGAACATCGACGCCCTGCCGGAGACGACCTTCCAGGCCCGCGTCCAGGAGGTGGGAGTGGCCTCCGTGGGCTCCGCCACCACCTTCCAGGTCACGGCGGCGCTGGAGAATCCGTCGGAGCAAATCCGCTCCGGCATGGCCGCCGAAGTGACTTTCGTGCTGCCGGCCCGGGACTCCAGCCAGCACATCGTCGTGCCGCCGCTGGCGGTAGGGGAGGATCGCCAAGGGCGCTTCGTCTTCGTCCTCGAACCCGGCAGCGACGGCGTGGGCGTGGTTCACCGGCGGTCGGTGCGGACTGGGCGGCTAGAGGGGGGAGTGGAGATTCTAGAAGGACTCTCTCCAGGAGAGCTGGTGGTCACCGCCGGCGTGCGCCGTCTCGCCGACGGCATGCAGGTGCGAAGCCCTGATACCGACGCCCCTGAAACCGACGACGCGGCACGCGGCGAGATGGGTGGAGATCCGGGATGAGCCTGACCCGCTGGGCCATCGACAACAATCGGGTCACCCTGGTATCGCTGGCGGTGCTGGCGTTGTTGGGGATTCAGGCCTATGTCTCCATGCCCCAGGCGGAAGATCCCGGATTCACCGTCCGCACCGCCCTGGTGCTCACCCACTTCCCTGGGGCCAGCCCCCAGCGGGTGGAGCAGCTGGTCACCGACAAGCTGGAAAAAGCGATCCAGGAGATCCCCCAGCTGGACTCCATCGAGAGTCAGTCCAAGACCGGCGTCTCCATCATCCTGGTCAATGTCCAGGAGAGCTACAAGGAGATGCGCCCCATCTGGGACGATCTGCGCCGCAAGGTCGAACGGGTCACCCCCCAGCTGCCTTCGGGAACTCGGCCACCCCAGGTCAACGACGAGTTCGGCGACGTCTTCGGCACGATCCTCACCGTCACCGGCGAGGGTTTCTCCTACGCCGAGCTGGAGGACGTGGCCGAGGAAGTGCGGGACGAGTTGCTGCTGATCCCGTCGGTGGCCAAGGTAGAAGTCTACGGCGCCCAGCAGGAACGCATCTTCGTCGAGTACAACAACGCCCGGCTGGCGGACCTCGGCCTGTCGCCGCTCCAGCTGCGCAACATCCTCGAGAGCCGTAACATCATCAACCCCGGCGGCGAGGTGCGCACCGAGCACGAGGTCATCGTCCTCGAACCCACCGGTAACTTCGAGTCCGTCACCGACCTGCGGCGCACCGTGCTGTCGATTCCCGGCAGCAACGAGCTCATCTATCTCGAAGATGTGGCGCGGGTCGAGCGCGGCTACATCGACCCTTCCCAGACCAAGATGCGCGCCAACGGCGAGCCGGGTTTGGCCCTGGCCATCTCGCTACGGGCGGGCGGCAACATCCTCGAGCTGGGAGACGCGGTGCGAGCCACCATGGACCGCATCCGCAGCAGCTACCCCATCGGCATCGAATTCGACTTCGTCGCCTTCCAGGCGGACTCGGTGCGTACCAAGGTCGACGCCTTCGTGGGCAATCTGCTGCAGGCGGTGGCCATCGTCATGTTGGTGATGCTGCTCTCCCTAGGCCTGCGCACCGGTTTGGTGGTGGCCAGCCTGATCCCCATGGCCATGATCATCAGCTTCATCTTCATGGCCCTCTTCGACGTCGGCATCAATCAGATGTCCCTGGCGGCGCTGATCATCGCCCTGGGCATGTTGGTGGACAACGCCATCGTCATGTCCGAGTCCATCATGGTGGAAATGTCCGCCGGCAAGAGCGCCCGGGACGCCGCCATCCAATCGGCGGCAGAGCTGCGCATCCCGCTGCTCATCTCCTCCCTCACCACCGCCGCCGCCTTTCTGCCCATCTTCCTCGCCCAAAGCGCCGTCGGCGAGTACACCGCCGCGCTGTTTCAGGTGGTGACCATCACCCTCTTGTGCTCTTGGGCGCTGGCGTTGGTCATGATCCCGCTGCTCTGCGTCCTCTTCCTCAAGGTTCGTCAGCGGCCGACCCAGTCCGCCGAGGATGGATTCGAGGCCCGCTTCTACCGAGCCTACCGAGCCGGTCTACTGGCCTGCCTGCAGCACCGCGCCCTCGCCCTGGCGGGCATCGCCGCTCTCTTCGTTGTCGCAATGTTCCTCTTCCGCTACGTGCCGGCGATCTTCTTTCCCCCCAATGATCGCCCCACGTTTACCGCCGAGTTGCGGCTTCCCACCGGCTCGCCGCTGGCGGCCACCGAGGAGGTGGTCTTAGCGGTAGAAGACTTCATCCAGCGCGAGCTCCTGCTGCCCGCCGAAAAGAAAGCGGGTGCAGAGGAGGACAGGAGCGACGGCGTGATCAGCTGGGCCAGCTTCATCGGCGAAGGAGCGCCGCGCTATGTGCTTTCCGCCTCCACCGAGCAGGCCAGCCCGGAGTACGCCATCCTGCTGGTCAACACGTCGTCCCGGGCCTTCGTCGACGTGGCGATCCGCCGGCTGGAGGAATTCTGCCATCGCTTCCCCGGGCTCGAGACCACCATCGAACCCCTGGCCAACGGTCCGCCGGCAGCCAATCCAGTGGCGGTACGCATCTCCGGCCGCGACCAGGATCAGGTCTTCGCGTTGGTGGAACAGGTGCGCCGACAGCTGGAGCAGACGCCGGGCACACGCGGCATCACCGACAATTGGGGCAGCCGTTCGAAAAAGATTCTGGTGCGTATCGACGAAGCCCGCGCTCAGCGCGCCGGCGTCACCCATCAGGACATCGCCGTGTCGCTGCAAACGCTGCTCTCCGGCCTCAACACCACCGAGTTCCGCGAGGGCAACACCATCATCCCCGTGACCCTGCGCTCCGAGAGCGCCCGCGCCCTCGAGCCGAGCCGCATCAGCAGCCTCAACATCTTTTCCCAATCCACCGGCCGCTCGGTGCCGCTGGCGCAGGTGGCAGATATCGAGCTCGCCTGGCAGCCGTCCAATATCCGCCGGCGCAACCGCTTGCAGACGGTGACCCTGGCTTCCGACCTCCAGCCCGGCTACACCGCCGCCGAGGTCGCCGCCGCCCTCACCCCCTGGCTCGAAGAAGCCAGCGCCGATTGGCCCGTGGGCTACTCCTGGGAGCTGGGCGGTGAAGAAGAAGCCTCTGCCACCGCCAACGCCAGCATCATGGAGCAGCTTCCCATCGCGGGCCTGCTCATCGTGCTGCTCCTGGTGGGGCAGTTCAATTCCCTGCGCCGTCCGCTGATCATCCTCATCACCATCCCTCTGGGCCTCATCGGAGTGGTGGCCGGGCTGCTGATCATGCGCTCCTATTTCGGCTTCATGACCTTCCTGGGGGTGGTTTCGCTGGCGGGGATCGTGATCAACAACGCCATCGTCCTCCTCGACCGCATCCAGATCGAGATCGACGACAACGGCCTGCCCGCACAAGCAGCGATCCTGGAGGCCGGCCAGCGGCGGTTGCGCCCCATCCTCCTCACCACCATGACCACCCTCGGCGGCCTCATCCCCCTCTACCTCGGTGGCGGACCCATGTACGAACCGCTGGCGGTGGCGGTGATGTTCGGGCTGGTCTTCGCCACCCTTCTCACCCTCGGCGTCGTGCCGGTGCTCTACTCCCTCTTCTTCGGCGTCAGCTTCCGCGGCTACCAGGACCAGGACGCCGCCGCGACTTCGGCAGAAGATACAATCTAGGAGCTTGCTGAAAAAGTCAGTCGCAAGCGAGAACGAGAATTTTTCGAGCAGAATCAAGGCGGAGAACCGCAGGCGATTCGGGAATCGTCGAGGTTAGACAACGAAGATTCGGCCGAAAAGAGCCGTTCGGAGCGCGACGCGGGTTTTTCAGCAAGCTCCTAGAGTCGATCGCCCGCTGCGGCTCGACCTCCCGTTGGAGAGTCGACCCGCCGCCCCCCACTCTCTTGGCCGGCCAAGGAGGTCCCCAATGCCCGACGCTCGCCCCTCGCACTGCAACCGCCCATGCTCCGGCTCGCTCCTCGCCCCGGATCGGCTGGCGCTCACGCTGGCCATGATGCTGGCCGTCCTCCTGTCGTGGGTGCCCGTGCTGCCCGCCGCCGGCGCGGAGGCCCAGACGCTGCTGGTGGCCAACAAAAGCGACCACACCGTCGATCTGATGGATCTGGCCAGCGGGGAGTCTCGCGCCACCCTGCCCACCGGCCACGCTCCCCATGAGATCACCGTCTCCCCCGACGGCCAGCGGGCGGTGATCTCCAACTACGGGGATCGGGAGAAGGCCGGCAACAGCCTGACGGTGGTGGACGTGGGAACAGCGAAGGTGCTGAGCACCGTCGAGCTCGGCGAGCACACGCGGCCCCATGGCCTGGCGTGGATCGACACCGACACAGTGGTGGTGACCACCGAAGGGAGCGGCCGGCTGCTGACGGTGGACGTGAAGCAGGGAAAGATCCTACAGGAGGTGGCCACCGGCCATCAGGTCTCCCACATGGTGGCGGTGAGCCCAGCCACCGAGGGTGGCGCTGGAGACAGAGCTTTCGTCTCCAGCATCGGCTCCGGCAAGCTCGCCGTCATCGACCTGGCCAAGGGCGAGAAGATCGCCGACCTGGCCACCGGGGAAGGCGCTGAGGGGCTGGCGGTCTCCCCCGACGGCAAGGAGGTCTGGATCGGCAACCGCGCCGCCGACACCCTCACCGTCCTCGACGCCACCAGCCTGGAGATTCTCGCCACCGTGCCCTGCCCGGGCTTTCCCATCCGCGTCACCTTCACTCCCGACGGCAAGCACCTCCTGGTCTCCGCCGCCCGCACCGGCGAGGTGGCCGTTTTCGACGTCGCCGCCCGCAAGGAGCTCCGCCGCGGTCCTCTGGACCTGACCAACGCCCCGGACGCCGCCCGACGCCTGTTCGGCGATCAATTCGGCTCCAGCCCGGTGCCGGTGGGCCTGGTGGTGGACCCCGACGGCAGCCGCGCCTGGGTCGCCGCTACCCAGGCCGATGCGGTCGTGGTCATCGACCCCGAGACCCTCGAGGTCCAAGACCTCCTCCGCGCCGGCCGCGAGCCCGACGGCATGGCCTGGAGCTCCGTTCGAGCCCCGGCTGCAGAGGAGTCGGAGGAGATTCAGGATGGCACCGAGGAGAGCCGCTGAGAACAACAGCCTGATCCCGGAATCCATCTGTCCGGGCTGCAAAGGCTTCAGATCTTCTCGCGAGCTTTCGGCAAGGTGAGCTCCAGCTCTCCATCGGGCGGTAGCCAGCCCTCGTCACAGCGCTCCGGCGGCACGCCTGCCGGCTGCATCGCCGCCCCCGCCAAGACCTCGCCTACGGTCAACCGGCACAGGCGGTAGTCTCCGGGTTCGAGGTCGGGGATGCGCCAAACCTCGCCCAGGCTCACTGCCGGCCCTGCCACCGAGGCCGCCCAAGACCTCAGGATCGAAAGACCGAGATACCCGTTCTCTGTCAGAAGAATCGGAACGAAGGTGGGCGCGGCAAAATCTGGAAGCGCTCCGAGTTGCAGAGAAAGTGCGCCTTTCAGGCGATGGAGAGGAACGGACCACGCCTCTTGAGCCTCGAGATCGATGCGCAGAGTCCGCAGCGACCAACCCACCGCCCCCACCCGCAATAGCGCCTGCTTCGAGTCCGCCGGCACAGAGATTCGAAACCGCCCATCCTCTCCCGTGGTCACCGCGCCCCCGACCGGGCGGCCTGGACGCCCCACCGGCTCCAGCTGCACCAGGGCGCCGGCCACTGGCCCCAGCTCTGACACCACTTGACCGGCCACTACGCGCTGGCGCTCCAGGACGAGGCGCACCGGCGGCGGATCGAGATCCTTCTGAAGCCAAACTATTAGAGCTTCCGACTCGCTCTCCCGGCCGCTGGCCCGGACTTGGACTGCTCCCTCCGCCAGCCCTTCGAAGACCACCTCTCCCTTGGAGTCTACGGACCGTTGAACCGCCTCCATCGGTCGCCGCGGAGCGGCAACTTCTACCAACGCCTGCGGGACCGGGCGACTCTCACCGTCAACGACTCGAACGAGCAAGCGCGTAGCTGGCAGCTCCAGAGCAACCTCCACCGCTTCTTCCCCATCCGGTTCCTTCACCTTCACCCGACCGAAGAAAGTCCTGACCGGAGGCTCTTCGCTCTGCACTTCCACCGGCCAATCACCACTCTCGGGCAAGATCAGAGAAAAGCGGCCCTCCGAATCAGCCTTTGCCTCGATTTGTTCCGCCCTCAGGCGCCCCCCGAAGGTGACCTGCGCCGCCAGTGGCTTCTCACCCAGCACCACCGTGCCCTCGACAGGCACGAGATCAAGGCTGAGCTCAAGGGGTGCAGCACCGTCCGTGACCTTCACTTCACGCCCCAGCCAGTCCTGTCCCTCGCCGTCCAGAAGACGGACAAAGTAGACCCCTGGGACCAGTCCGGGGATCTCGGCCCGGCCATCTAAGGGAACGGCCACCGTACGCGGCTCTGCCACCCTTGAGAGACCGGGGTAGGACTGAGCGATCCACAGAGACCAGGGGCGACCGCGCCCGTCAGAGGCTGGCTGCACCACCGCTTGAAGGGTCACAGGCGGAACCAGTAGGAGCGGCTCCGATAGCTCCAACTGCTCGTTTGCAGCGAGCTCGATCATGGCGGAAAGGGGGGCATAGCCGGGCGCCGCTACCTGCAGCAGGAGGCGACCCGGCAGGACCCCCTTTAGCTGAAAGAAACCCCGTGCACTGGGGGAGAACGGCTGGATACCTAGAGGCTGCTCTCCGCCCGCAATTCCCGCTGCCCTGACGCCCACCGGGGCAATGGTCAGTCGGGTCTCCGAAGGCAGCTCTGCCCCCTCTTCGGTAAGAATCCAACCCCGCACGGAGGCGCCGGAGCGAAGCTGGAGGGGTGGCAACCTGATCTCCGAGATCCTCTCCTGCAGCTTGTTGGGGGAATCCCTGAAGCCCTCCTTGAGATCGACTCGCCAATAGGCCTTTCCGATGAAATCCTTCGGTTGAACGAAGAGATCCAGAAGCTCCGCCGGCAAGCTACACTCTGCCCGTGACTTTGATGGCTTCAACACGCAATCCACAGAGCCGGAGGGATGGGGCTGAGGAGTACCAGAAGCGCTGGGCGCGGGGCGAAAGCGAGCGATGACCTTCCGGGGGAAGGCTTCTCCCGGCATCGGCTTTAGGGGCACGAGGAGGGAGCGCACCGGCCACGCGTGTAGCGTCACTCGCGCCACCTCGCCCTGCTTTGCTAACACGGTAACTGCCGGACTCCACGAGTCTTTCTCCCGAACCTGGGCTCGCCACAGGCCAGGGGCCACCTGTAAGCTGCGCACTCCGAGAGCGGCGTCTAGAACCATCTCTCCTTCGGCCCTCGAAGACTGAGAGCCCAAAGGGGAGATCTCGACCTTCCAAGTGTCAGAGGGCGCAGGCGATGCGCCCTCCCACCGCAAATCTATCTGGACACTCACCGGAGTTTGCGGCTGCCGAGCCTCCGCCGCCGCCTCGCTCCGCCCAACCACGAGCCAGGACAGCCCGAGAAGAAGCACCGCTATGGGCCTCGAAAGTCTCCAACGATCCGAATACCAACTCACGGCTGGATACAGGTGTCGGACGACTCGTGGACAAAGAAGCAGTGATCCCAAACCACGCATTGGGGAAAACCGAAAGCTACGAAGTCTCTCTTCTCACAGGCCGCATAGTCATAGATTTGGATACAGAAAGAGGCCATACCACCAAGGCGGTCTTGAACGCCCCAACAGAAGTCGAAGGTCGTGCAAATCGCCCCTTCTGCGACCTCCGCCGGTCCCTGGACCAAGCACACCGTGAGTAGAAGAAGAATCCAGATCCAGCGAGTACTGAGCTTGCCTTGCATGGAAGCCTCCACTAACTTGACCAGTCTCCAAGGGAGACTTTGCCGTTGGTGTCAGTCCGGCCCCGCGCTGCACTACGAGATCATCGAATATCAGAATATTAGCATAGCCCCAGAGCCGCTATCCAAGACCTTCGACTCCATGAGACCCTTTCGACGGTGCGTATGCTAATCTCGGCTTTTCTGAAGCGACAATGTTGATTCCCTACAGCAAGGGCACCTGCACGGACTTCCGCCGGGGCTGAGATGGAGCAGGTGACCATCGCCCAGCTGAGCCGAATGGCTCTGCTCGCCTCCGACTCTCAGGAGCTCTTCCGCTGGACTGCGTCTCGGCTGATCGAGCTCTTCCAGTCCGACTACTGCCAGATCTTCGAGCGCGACGGCAAGGATGCGGAGCTGGTCTTGCGGGCCGAGGTGGGCTGGCCGGAGGACCCGGCGACGCGGCGCCAGCTCCAAGGGGAAGTTCTGGCCCAGGCCGGCGCCGCCCTCAGCGCGGCGCAACCTTCCGGAGGCGCTCCTCAGGAGGACTCGCCGACGCTCCACGAGAGCCAGCCGGTGCGCATCGTACAGGGAAGCCTGGCCACCGCCAATGTGCTGATTCGGGGCAGCCAGGGCCCGTTCGGCGTCCTCTCGATCCAGCGCCGCAGCGGCAAGGAATTCAACCACGAGGACATCCAATTCCTCCGCTCCGTCGCCAACCTCCTCACCGCCTCCATCGAGCGGCTGCGCCGAGAAAGCGAGCTCGGCCGCAGCTACGCCCTCAACCGGGCGGTGATCAGCGCCTTCCCGGCCCACTTGGTGGTCATCGACAACGACGGCAAGGTGCTGGCGATCAACCGGCCCTGGGAGGAGTTCCTCGCCGGGGACCGGGGATCGGTGCACGCTCACCTCACCGTCGGTAGCGACTACCTCAAGCTCTGCGAGCGGGCCACGGAGTCAGCCGAGGAAGGGGCCGGACGGGCGCTGGTGGGGGTCCGCGAGGTGCTTCGGGGAGAACGCAAGACCTTCGTCAGCGAGTACCGTCACGCCACCGCCACCCATCCCCGGTGGCTGGTGCTGCGGATCGTGCCCCTGGGGGATCCCCACCACGGCGCCCTCATCGTGCACGAAGACATCACCGAGCGGCGTCAGCTCAGCGAGCGCCTAGCGCGCCAGGTCCAGCACGACGCTCTCACCGGCCTGCCCAACCGCCATCTCTTCGCTGACCGGCTGCACCAGGGCCTGCTGTTGGCCCAGCGCTCCGGCACCGGCTTGGGCGTGTTGTTCATCGACCTCGACCGCTTCAAGCGCATCAACGACACCCTGGGGCATGCCGCCGGCGACGAGGTACTGCGCCAGGCCGCCGGTCGCTTCCAGAAGCACCTGCGGCAGACCGACACCCTGACCCGCATGGGCGGCGACGAATTCGTCGCCATCGTCTCCGTGCGCCACGGCATCGCCGACGCCCTAAAGGTTGCCCGCAAGCTGCTGGGCTCGCTCCGTCAGCCGCTGATCGCCGCCGGCCAGGAGCTCTTCCTCTCCGCCAGCATCGGCATCAGCCTCTTCCCGGAGGATGGCAACGACGCCGAAGCCCTGCTGCGCAAGGCCGACAGCGCCCTCTATCGGGCCAAAGCCCAGAGCATCAGCGCAGTACAGAGCTTTTCCACCGAGATGACCGTCGAAGCCATCGAACGGTTCGAGCTGGAGAACCACCTGCGGGTGGCGACGGATCGCGGCGAGCTCGCACTCTACTACCAGCCTCAGCTTTCCCTCGACGGCCTGAAGGTCGTGGGCCTCGAGGCATTGCTGCGCTGGCACCACCCTCATCGAGGGGTCATTCTCCCAACCACCTTCGTGCCCCTGGCGGAGGAGAGCGACCTGATCCTCAGCGTCGGCGATTGGGTCATGCGGGAGGGTTGCCGGCAACTGGTGGAATGGCAGCACGAAGGGCGACCACCGCTCCGGCTCTCCCTCAACGTCTCGGCGGTGCAATTCTCCCAGCCGGACTTCCTGGAGCGAGTGGAGGACTGCCTCCGGAGCACCCGCCTCGATCCTCGGCTACTCGACCTGGAGGTCACCGAAAGCCTCCTGCTGGAGGAGAGCGGCCGCATCACCGAGCGGCTCCAGCAGCTGCGCCAGCTGGGAGTCGGCGTCTCCATCGACGACTTCGGCACCGGTTATTCCTCCCTCTCCTACCTCCAGCAATTCCCCCTCGACCGGCTGAAGATCGACCGCCGCTTCATCCAGCGGTTGAATCCCGACCACAAGAGCTCGTCGGCGCTGGTGCGCGCCATCGTGGGCCTCGGTCATAGCCTGGGGATGAAGGTGGTGGCGGAGGGCGTCGAGGAGGTGGAACAGCTACGGCTACTCCGGGAGCTGCGCTGCGACGAGGTCCAGGGTTTCCTCTTCGCCACCCCTCAGCCGGTGGACACGCTGTGGAAGACCCTTCGCGACCTGGAAGGGACTCCTCCCGGTTGAGAGATTGGGTCGAGGCCAGGACCGCTAGGAACGCTCGAAGAAGATCAGCCAGAGAAAGAAAGGACCGCCGAGGAGCGCGGTGAGGATGCCCACCGGCAGCTCTGCCGGCGCCATCACCACCCGGGCGACGGCATCGCAAACGGCCAGGAACGCGCCACCGGCCAGGAGGCAAGCGGGGATCAACTGCAGGTGGTCGTGGCCGAGAAAGCGGCGCAGGATGTGGGGCACCATCAAGCCTACGAAGCCGATGGGGCCGGCCACCGCCACCAACGCCCCCACCATCAAGGAAGTGACCGCCAGCACCCGGCGGCGCAGGCGCGCAAGGTCGACTCCGCGGCTGGCCGCCAGCTCCTCGCCGGTGAGGAGCAGATTGAGCTCCCAACGCAACGCCAGCAGCACGCCGCAGCCCCCCAGCACCCACGGCAGCAGCCACAGCACTTCGCGATAGCCCACCACCGCCAGGCCGCCCATGGTCCATCGCACCATGCGATACGTCTGGGTGGAGTCGGAGAGGTATTGGATGAACAGAATCACCGCCGTGGCGGAGAGGGAGACGGCGATGCCCGCCAGCAGGAGGGTCGAGCCCTGGGCTTCCCGTCGCCGCACCGCCAGTCCATAGACCACCGAGCTGGCCGCCACAGCGCCGACGAAGCTGGCGATGCCGATGCCCGGTAGCGCCGCCCACCCCAGGAGGCCCTGGAGGAAATCGCCGCCCCAGCGGATCATCAGCACCGCTCCGAGGGCGGCGCCGACAGCGGTGCCCAAGGTGTAGGGCTCCGCCAGCTCGTTGCGAAAGAGGGTCTGGTAGGAGAGCCCGCACACCGCCAGCGCGCCGCCGGCAAGCAGCGCCAGGAGCGTCCGCGGCAGACGTAGCTGCCAGAAGATGGTGCCGGCGGTGGTGTCTCCATTCCACACCTCGGCCAGGGATAGGGGATGAGACCCCACCAGCGGCGCCAGGACCAGCGCCAGGACCCAGGCGAGGCCCAGCAAGCCCAAAATGGAAGAGCGCTTCATTCGACTTCCTTAGAAGGAAGCCCCTCACGGAGCGCCGCTGCATCCGCGTCGAAGAGCAGGCCAGGAATCGGCCGCGCCCCTTCCCGCAGCAGCTCGAAGGAAGCGTCGAAGAGCTGCCGCAACATCTCCGGCTGCATCAGCTCCCGAGGCTCACCGTCCGCCAGGATCGCTCCCCGGCGGAGGGCCAGTACGCGGTCCGCCACCTGGGATGCCAGAGCGAGGTCGTGGGTGGCGGCGAGCACGGTGGGAGCGCCCTGGGCCTTCAGCCGCAGCAACAGGGCGGCGATCTCCCGCTGGTGCTTGGGGTCCAGGTGGGTGGTGGGCTCGTCCAGAACCAACAGCTCCCCCTCCTGAGCCAGCGCCGCAGCGATGTAGGCCGCCTGGCGCTCGCCTCCGGAGAGCCGATCCAGCCGGCGACGGCGCAAATGCTCGATGCCCACCCGCTCCAACGCCGCCTCGACGGCGGCGAAATCTTCCTCCGACGGTGCCAGCTGCCAGCCCTTGCGGTGGGGATAGCGGCCTTGGAGCACCACCTCGCCGACCTCCAGGGGCACGCGGGCGGGCCGAATCTGCGGCACGTAGGCGATGGCCCGCGCCAGCTGCCGCCGCGAGCAGCTCCCGTAGGGCTCGCCGCGCAACCGCAGCTCCCCGGCGGAGGGCTCCAGCAAGCCCGTGACCAGACGCAACAGCGACGTCTTGCCGGCGCCGTTGGGCCCCACCAGCATCAGGCACTCCCCCTCCCGCACCTGCAGGTCCAGGGGGCCCACCACGGTCTGACCATCGGCGTCCCAGCGCACGCCTTGCATCTCCACCAAGGAGCTTCCCCGGGAGCCTCGGGAGTCGCCGGAGCCGTTCACCGAGCCTCCAGCGCCTGCGCCAACCGGCGGTAGAGCTTGGGCACCCGCGGCCCCGGGATCAGCGTGAAGTCCCCGGCGATGAGCTCCACTCGCCCGGACCGGGCCGCCGGCAGCCCCGCAACCCGATCCCAATCCGCCGTCAGGGCATCCTCCACCCTCTCTGCCTCCGCAGCTTCCAGGGACGCCGATTGCAGCTCGACGATGACCTCCGGATCCCGCCGCAGAATCTCCTCCAGACCAACGATGGGGTAGCGCAGGCCGGCGTCGGCGAAGACATTCACCGCGCCGAGTCTCCGGAGCAGCTCGTCCAAGAAGGTACCCGGCCCGGCCACCAGAACTTCCGCCGGCGCTCCGGGTTGGCGACCGATGGTGATCATCACCCGCACGCCGTCCCCTACGGACCGCGGCGCCAGCTCCTTCCGCAGCTCCTCGATCAACGCGCGGCCAGCGGGCTCGACCCCACAGCGCCGGGCGATGGCGAGGATGCTCTGCTCCAGATCCTCCAGAGTCTCGCTCTCCACGGTCATCACTTCGATCCCCAGGCGCCGCAGAGGGCCGGCGACGTCGTCCTCGCTGGGTAGCAGGATTGCCAGCTGGGGGTCGAGGGCCACCAGCAGCTCCAGGTTGGGATCCGTCAACCCCCCGAGGCGGGGCTTGGCGCGGGCCTCCGGCGGATAGTTGGCGAAGGAACCGACGCCGACGATGCGCTCTTCCAGCCCGAGGGCGAAGGCGATCTCGGTGATGCTGGGAGCGAGGGTGACGATGCGCCGAGGCCCTTCTTCGAGCCCCGACGCTCTGACCGGCGTGGTGGACGAGGAGTCTGCCGAGGGAACCGGCTCGGGGCCGGCGCAGGCCGCCGCCAAGACGAGGACCGCCAGCACGGTGGCCAACACGGGGGCAGGCACCGCCCGCGCCGACGATCCCCAGCTCTCAGCTTCGAGCCTCCTCATCCCCAGGACCTAGAAGCCCACCGCCACACCGCCGACGAAGGTCCGCCCCGGAGCCGGAAAGCCCAGCACCTCCTGGTAGTCCTCGTCGGCGAGGTTGAGAACCCGGGCGTAGGGCTCGAACCACCCAATATCCCACCGGGCGGTGAGGTCGACGGTGGTGTAGGAGTCGTTGGTCGTGCGGCCGAAGGTGATGGGATCGACGTCCGCTCGCTCTCCCACGTAGCGCCCCAAGACCTGCAGAGTCCACGGGCCGGGGCGCCAGGCGACCCTCAGGCTGGCGCTCTCCTCCGGACGGCGAAGCAACGACTCGCCGGTGGCTCGGTCCTCGCTATCCAGATAGGTCCCGGTCAGCTCCGCCGCCCAATCGCGGCGGCTCCAGCGTAGCGCCAGCTCAGCCCCCCGACTCTCCGCCTGCCCAATGTTGACGTTGACGAAGGTGACCGAATCGAATTGGATCAGCTCCTCCACTTCCTGGTCGAAAAGGGCCAGGTCGAAAGACCAATCCCCCGACCGCACATCGATCCCCGCCTCGTAGCTGCGGCTGATCTCCGGCTGAAGGTCGGGATTGCCGCTGAAGGGGAAGAAGAGCTCGCCCAAAGACGGCGCCCGGAAGCCCTCGCCATAGCTGAACCGCAGACGGGCGGAGGAGCCCAGAGCCAAGCTGAACCCGGCACTGGGAGACCACTCACCCCCGAAGCTCTCGTGCTCATCCCGGCGCACCGCCACCTCGGCAGTCCAGCGCTCGCCACCGTGGTGCAGTTGCACGAAGGTCGAGAGATTCTCCTGATTGACTCCATCCAGATTGGTGCCGAAGGTGGTGACATTGCTCACCTCGTCCTCCTGCCAGTCCGCTCCGCCGCCGATCCAGCTCGTGCCCCCGAGGTCGTAGGAGAGCACCGCACGCGTCCGCAAGCGCTCGGTCTCGGTGTCGTTGAGGGAAAAGCCGGCGTCGGGATCGCGGAAGTTGAACTCCGCCTCGGTGCGCGCCAGGTGCCCCTCCAGCTGCCAGGAGCCCCACACCGCCGTCACCGGCGCTGCCAGCTCGATGCTGCGGGCCTCTTGGCGGCGGTTGGGGGTGAGCACGGCGCCGCTGCGGGGAATCCCCAGCTCGCTGTCCTGGAGCCGACTCAGAAGCGACACGGTCAGCCCGTCCCGGGCCTGCCATCGGCCGCGCAGCTGGGCGCTGCCGGTGGTGTAGTCGTCGTTGACCAGCAGGCCATCGTCGGTGCTGTAGGTGCCCACTCCCTGAAGGGCTACCTCCCCGGCGCTGCCGCCGAGGCTCAACATACCCCGGCCATAGTTCCGCTCTCCCGCCTCGACGCTCAGTCGCGAGCCTTCCGGCCGGTCGGTGATCAGCTGCACTACGCCGCCCACCGCATCGCTGCCATAGACCGTGCTCAGCGGCCCTCGCACCACCTCGACCCGCTCCACCCCCTCGGTGCCCAGATGCGCCCAGTCGAACCCTCCGAAATAGGGATCGTTGAGGGGCACACCATTCCACAGCACCAGAGTCTGGGTGGAGGAAGTACCGCGCAGGAAGACCGACGTGACATCCCCCGGGCCGCCGGATTGGGCCACCGTCATTCCGGGGACGCTCCGCAGGAGGTCCAGAACGGTGGTGGCCTGGCGGGTCTCGATGGCCCTAGCGTCGAAGACCGTCACCGACGCAGGCAGCTCCGCCTCGGGGATTTCCTCGAGGGTGGCGGTGACGATGAGCTCTTCGTCGAAGTGGGGTTCGGGACGGACGACGGCGGGGTCTTCTGCAGTAGCGGGACGGGCGGGCTGGGTCGGCTGGTCGGCAACGAGTGCCAGGCATGGGATCGCGCCCCCGAGGATCCCGAGCAGCCCAAGGAATCGAAACATCGTGTGCTCCTTTGCGGCGTTATATGAGCCCCGATCCAATTCGCGGGGCAGCCGGTGAGCACACGACGGGGCGCGCGCCTGACCTCGCTCTCCCCGCGAGCGGATGGGACGGGGAGCGCGCGGAGGTAGGTCTCCTGGCTTCCGGATCTTCCTACTCCCGGACCTTCCCACAGCCTCGAAGCTTGCGCTCTTCGGCTGCAGTGGCTCTCCCGGTTTCGTCCCCGGTTACAGTGGCGGGGGCCGCGCCGGCTTCTCACCGGCTTCCCTCTTCGGATCCGCTGGAACGGATCACCCCTGCGCGCAACGGTTGCCGGGATGACAGCACCCCGGCAGACATCGAATCAAAGAACCATCTCGCCCTATCCTACCGGAAACGAACGAGTACGCTGCCCGGGCTCTCCTCGATCACAAAGTCCCTCAACAACGAAGCCCCGGCGAAAACCGGGGCTTCGGGGTCAGGCAGGAGCCTGCAGCGGCTGTCAGACAGCTTCTCAGATAGCTTGAATCAGGGCTCGTAGCCGGTGCCGTAGTACTCCTGGGCCAGACCGGAGTTGCCGTAGCTGGTGGGCACGCCGATGGTGTCCTCGGGATTGACGAACTGTTCCACCGTCGTCTGCGGCCGCTCCGGCGGACGGGAAAGGTTCTCGATGCGCTCCAGCGCCGCCAGGAAGGGATCCTGGTTCGCTGCCTCCGCGGCCAGCTCCTCGTCGGTGGGAGCATCATTAGAGATCACGCCGATCTCGATGGTCTTGGCGTCGATCACCCGCCCAAAACCCTGCTCCTCGGAGCGCGCCCGCACCTTAGCGACCTGGTTCGCCTCCAGGCCGATCCAGTTCCCGGCATCGGTGAGCACCATCAGCACACCGGAGTCCCAGCTGGCCACCCGCGGCTGACGCAAGGTCTCGAAGGTGGAGCCGTTCTCCATCGTCACCACGAACCTCTCCGCCCACACATTGGGTGCAGCGAGCAAGGCGATGGCCAAAACGAGGAGCAGCAAGGCTGGAGTCTTGTGGGATGCGTTCACGGCGAATCCTCCTGATTAATGCATAGCGACCGACGCATTGTAGCACGAAGCGTGAAAAAGCCTTTTCTCTTGCGGAGTTAGGGGCGCCGAGCCGCCGCGAGCTCAAGCCCCTTGCGCACCGAGCAGCGAGCCGGACTGATCCCCGCGAGGGGTTGAAACCGCCTCACTATTGCATCTCGCCCCCGCCGGGGCGACACCCCCACCCAGCCCAAGAGAAGATCTACGAGTCCTGGGACCGCTGGCTGACCGCCGGCTCCGGGGCGGGCGGCAGCGGTGTCCTCCGAAACCGGACGCCGCGGGCCTACGGATCCTCGACCTCAAAGACCTGCTCGAAATACCCGCCCTCTTCGGCTTCCGCCTCGTCAGCCTCGATACCGGCCAGCTTCTGGGCCAGGCGCTTCTTGTACTCCACCTCCATCTGCCGCCCGATCTGGATCCTTTGCGCCTGGGGCGAGCCGGCGCCGTGCATGGACTCGGTGAGATAGCCCACAGCGTTGCGCCCGAGGGTCATATTCTCGATCAGCCGCAGCACCCGCATCCGATCCTCCGTCGGAATGTCCTCCCGGCCCTTGAGGTATTTGCGCAGTAGATCCCCAGTCTCCGGACTGTCCAGATCCTTCTCCGACGGCAGCGTCACCATCAGCCCCCCGGCCAGGTCCTGCGCCAGCCGGCCGATCTCGTAGGGCATCTTGGTCACGTGGTGCTTGCACACGTTGGCGATCATGTCGTCATTGAGATAGCAGCCGGACTTGGTGGGCCGCGCCTGGTGGGAGGAGGCGATGCCGGTGGAATAGATCGTCTCGTTGAGGTGCGTCATCTCCACCAGCTTGTCCTTGATGTGAGAAGCCTTCTCCACCCCGTTGTAGTCGGCAATGGTCGCCGCGGCCCCGATGAGCACGTCCCCCACGCCGCTTTTGCACACATAGCTGCGCCGGTGGTAGCAGGTAAAGCGCTCCACCAGCATGGCGGCGAACTCGTGCTCGCCGTCCATGAAGACCAGGTCGTGGGGAATGAAGACGTCGTCGAAGAGGACCATGGCCTCCTGCCCGGCGAACCGCGCGTTGCCCTGGTCGAGGCTTCCGCCTTCCATGTGCCGCGTGTCGCAGCTCTGGCGCCCATAGATATAGGTGATCCCCGGCGCATCCACCGGCACCGCTCCCACCACCGCAAAGTCCTTGTCCCCGGGCCCCAACCGCAGCGTCGGCATCACCACCATCCAGTGGGAGTTGAGGCAACCCGTCTGGTGCGCCTTGGCACCGCGGATCCAGATGCCCTCGTCCGTCCGCTTGACGATGTGGACGTAGAGATCCGGATCCTCCTGCTGGTGCGGCGCCTTCGAGCGATCCCCCTTCACATCCGTCATCGCGCCCCCCACCACCTGGTTGCGCCGCTGGACCCCGGTGAGGAAGTCCTTGAAGCGCTGATGGTAAGGCGTGCCGTGAGCCTCGTCGATCTCGTAGGTCACCGAGTACAGCGCGTTGAAGGCGTCCATCCCCACGCAGCGCTGGAAGCAGGTCCCCGTCAGCTGCCCCAGCTTGCGCTGCATCTTGTTCTGCTTCACCAGATCCTCGGCGCTCCCCGCAATGTGCAGGAACCGATTCACCCGCTCCCCCGTCAACGGCGACACCACCGTCGCCAGCTCCGGCTCCCGCAGCGCCAACTCATACGTCTCCGCCACCGCATTCACCGAAGGCCGAATCACCGGATGATCCACCGGCTCCTCGACGCGCTCCCCGAAGAGGTAGACCTTCAGATTGCGGCCCCGGAGGCTTTGGATGTAGTCGGCGGCGGTGGTGATGCGGGGGGAAGAGGATTGCGAGGGTGATTGCTGGGTGGACTCTTCGGTCAGTGGGGCCATGATGAGGGCTCCTTTTCGAGGCTATGTCTCCGTCTCGGGCGCAGTGTCTTGGACGCGCACAAGGTCTAGGTCCGGCATCAAGCGCTGGAGGCCCCGCACGACGCGACCATCAAAATTCTCGTCCGCGGCCAGGCGGAGCATCAGGTCGCAGCACTGGAAACCGGCCGGCGAGCAAGAAGTCGCTGACGGAGATCCTCATAGCCCGGACGGCTCTCGATCTGCGCGCGGAAGGCAGCGTGCTCACGGGCCCGCCGAGAAAGGTAGTTGTCGACCTCAGAACGATGGCGTAGGTAGTAGGCGATCACGGCGTAGACATCCGCAAGGGCCACCGCCGAGTAGTCCTGCGCGATCTCCTCCGGCGTGGCACCCCGATGGAAGGCTCCAATCACCGTATCGAGGGTCACCCGGGTGTCGCCGATGCGAATGACCTGGCCCGGCTCCGTGGTGCGCAGAGGGACTGGGTCGGCTGTGGCTGGAAGATTCATGATGTACCTTGCCGACATTCTAGCTCAGCCTCGCAGGGCTTCGGCTTCTCGGCCGGAGTGCCAACCAAGCCCCCTCCGGGAAGCTAGTTGATTCTCCCGTCAACGGCGACACCACCGTCGCTAGCTCTGGCTCCCGCAACGCCAACTCATACGTCCTCTCAACCGCATTCACCGAAGACCAAATCACCGGATGATCCACCGGCTCCCCGAAGACGTAGACCTTGAGGTTGCGGCCCCGGAGGCTCTGGATCTAGTCGGCGGCGGTGGAGATGGAGACAGAAATGGTTTCGGCCGGAGTGGGCTGGGTAGGGGATGGGGTTCTCGGGGGCATGGGCGGGGACTCTTCTTGAACGGCTGGAGGGCAACAGCAGGCTTTAAGGTCTCTGCAGTAGTCGACTGCCCCCTCGGCAATGGAGACATTCATTCGGGGAACCAAACCAAACTAAGCCCACCTTACGCCTTTGCAGTCTCCAGCAAGGCCATCACGCCCATGAAAATTGTGACAAATATGCTCACCCTGAGGGACTCGTCCGCCTCCCCCGCAGTAACGAGAGAGTCGAAGTCCGCAGCGATAAAACTACCCGAGAGTACGAACCGGACTAATCGTGGGATCTCGCGCTTCAAGCCGCTTGGTCTAGCCCTTCCTGACAGATGAATCTCCAAATCTTCCCGATTGGCCACATAAGCTCGTCTTGCGCCCTCTAAAAGCTCAGAGAAACGGACGCTACACCCCTCGCGCAGAATCGACTCAAGCCTTGAAGAAAATGAGTTCGCCACACCATCACAATGCCGCCGATCATACCCCTTGGCGACCATTTTGGCTCGAACCACCCTCCTCAAGATCTCATAAATAGCCTCTCTTTCAGGAAGTGACCTTCGCCTCAACCCCTTAAGAACCTTCCCAAACTCTTCTTCGAAAATCTCCTTATTATGCTCCTTAAGCAGTCGGCCCAACACCACGCCCAGCCCCTCTAGGCCTCGTAGCAGCTGCTCTACAGATTCGAGCTTACTCTTCATTGTCGAGCCCCTCAAGCAAAGGGATCAACGTCTTCGCAGCCCGATCATACTCCCGCGCAGCAGCAACAGACTCCGCGCTCTCTTGAAGTAGGACCCTAACCGAAGCCTCCGGCAGTTCCCGCCCAAAGATATCCCTTAGGGCCTCCAAGAGCTCAACTTGAGCATCAACCAGATCTATCGCTTCTCTTATCTCGACTAGAGCATCTCTATCGCTAAGCTGAAGGCCCTCATCAATCCCTTGACCCTGCACCTCACCTTCAGAACCCTCTACAGATTGCAGAAACTCCGCCCAAAGCCCGAGCAATTTCGTTTCGGGAACACCCAGAGTTCTCGCATACCTTAGCAGCTCTTCCAACTCTTCCCTCTGTTTCTCCCTACTGCGGGCGGCCTGCCTGGAAAGAGATTCCTGGAGCTCCTGATACTCATGCGTCTTACCTAAAATAATCGGGTCAAATCTCTTCGCTCGACCTATATATGCCTGATTCTCGGTAAACGCTGTAACAAAGACTGGCTCGACGGACGGGTTCAGCTCACGTATCTTCTGAAACGCCAGTATGCCATCGATAGGCCTAGAATATTCCTTATCCACCCTGATGTCCATCACCGCCACATCCGGGCGGAAGGTCTCGCTCTGATTTATAGCCTCGAAGGGGTCTGTAAATGTGAGCGTTTGATACCCCATACTCTTAACCTTGAGCTCTAGCGCCTGAGCCACCTCCGGCATATCATCAAAAACCAGAACCCTCCCGAGACTACCCCCACCTGCATCGGAACTCACCACTCGAAGACTCATCAGTTAACCCCCTATAACTCAAAAACCTCTTAAAGAGCAAAAGTAATCGTGAACACGGTACCCTTCCCTACCTGAGAGTCGAATGTAATTCGACCACCCGCCGCCTCGACAATGCTCCTAGCGCTAGGCAGGCCAAACCCTGTACCACTCTCTCTGGTAGTAAACCCTGGGTCAAAAATCCTAGAGAAATGTTCCCTTCTAATACCTCGGCCATAGTCCTCAACAGTTAGACGAATTAGATCGAAATCCTTAGAGGATCGAGCTCGGATGAGCCGAGTGGTGACGCGCACCGGCTTGCGGCGAAAGCTATGCTCAATCGCATTCCTAATGATGTTCTCTACCGCCCGGTCCAAGCTAAGAAAGTCACCCATCAGAAAATATCCGTCCCCTCGCTTCGGACGATCTAATTCTTTTGCAAGATTTAGCTCAACTCTCACAGCTCGGGACGAGGCAAACGGCCTCAGAATACCAGTCGCGCTCTCTACGACTTCATTAATGTAGCAGCGCGCGACTTCACCTGGCCCAGCGCGACCTATCACTTTAAGCCTCGCCACCATCCTATTCAACTCACTCACCCGAGTAAGAGCTAGGTCGACACGCCCCGACATCTCCACAGCGATCTTTGTCCCTCTAGATTTCTTACCGAGCTCCTCCAAGATCCCACGGATGCCCTCTAGCCGGTTGCTGAGATCATGAACGATCTCCGCCACAACCATGCCAATAGTGACCTGCTTCTCTAGGCTATTTCTCTTCTCCTCGATCATTTCCCGCTCTGACAGCATACGTGAAGCGGTAGTAGCCATACCAACTTGACTCGCAAGAAGTGTCATAATACTGAACACTTCATCTGTCAGCGGCACCTCTGGCATCTCCGAAAAAGCCAAAACTAAGCACCCAAGGCTCTCGCCCCTGTCGATGATAGGAATGCCCACTTCATAGACCACCTCAGGGTCTATGACCAAAGGCTCACAATCATTCGCCTTTGACCCCTTCACCCAGACCTTTCGCTCGCCGAAGGTATAACATGCACCAGCAACACCCTCTTCACCACCTACCTCAAGCCCTTCGACCAAACCGTTATAGTCGCACAAGGCCTCCACAACCAACTTCCCTTCGTGGGCGAGGAGAAGAGCTCCTGCCGAGGCATATGTCAAAGAAACCAGACTCTGAAGGACAGCCGAATACATCCACGGAAGATCTGTATAAGAACCCACCCCACTAAGAAGCTTCGACACTAGCTCCAACTGGGCTGCCTTCGAAGAAAGCTTTAAAGCATAGTCGATTACAACCGCGGCCGCGGCAGCTAGGTTCTCCAAACGGCCGAGGGTGTAATGATCAAAAGCATACTCCTCAGTGCTGTGCAGATTTACCACTCCCACTGACCGCCCGTGCACCAAGAACGGGATAGCAACTTCCGAAAGCACCTCCGGCCTTCCCGAGATGGGGCTACAGCTTGGATCTCGAAAATGCGCTCGCTCCTTGGCATTATTTACGCAAACCGTTCGCTGATCACGCAGGGCCTTACCTGCATGACCAACACCGAGAACCTTGACACGAGCTCGGCTTTCAAGCCTCTCGCCAACGCTCACAACTTCAGAGAACGTACCCGACGTTGGATCCAAAAGGGATATGTAGCCATCTTCGCTTAGTGCAATATCTGACATTCGACCAAGGATACCCCGAAGAACCGCTTCTGGTTCGAAGGCAGGAGAGACCAACCGCTGCTCCAGGTCTCTGAGATAGTGGAGATCACTGCGGTAGTCAGCACTAGCCCTCTCCACAAAGTAAGACGACAGCTCATGCGCCACACGCTCCAAAGCATGTTGTTCATATGGAAGATAAGACTCGCCCCCCTTTCGACGCGAGAGTCGTATCACACCAAAGAAATTCTTCACAGTGTGAGAATGTCGAATCGGCACAGCCAGAAATGAACGCCAATCAGAGAAGTCTGCTAACTCCGCCTGATTTATCTCGCTATACTTATTCGCCCACGCTAGATCATCCGCGATCAGCGCAAGCTCCTCAGGATCGTCGATATTGTAAATCCTAAGAGAACGCTTATAGTAGGCAACCCATCCTGTCAGACCTTCTCCTACCCGGTATCGTGGCCGTTCAACTCTCCCTGTACCATAAAGGCCTGTAGTTGCCTCCAGTACCAAGACTTGCAGATCTGAGTCAAGAAGAAACATTGTACAGCCATCTGACGGGATGAGATTACGAATCAGCTCAACAACATCCTGCATCTTTCGAGCATGCGGATGTGACTTCAGCAGCGCTCGCCGAATAGGGGCAAGCAAAGACTCCCCGAACGACACGAAGAACTGACGGAGGACTGAAGATAAACCAAGCACCGCCGCCTGGAGAGATGTAAGCAACTGCGCACACTCAGAAGGCTTTCGCTTTGAATAGTAAGAGAAGACCCCAAGACAGGAACGACCTCGACCAATTGGCAAGGAACAAACCGTGCGCCAAGTTGTCGCCGGCATTTCACTGATCAAAGGAGCCTTCTCACGATATACGAGCGCTTGGTGCGGATAGTTGCGTTGAGAGAATCTCCCACCAGCCTCAGCGAGTTCCGGAATTGAGGAAAAAACCTGACTCAACGCTACGGATCGATCATCTTGAAAAGAGTCGGCCACGAAGACTTGAAATGCGAAATCATCCTCTATACATTTCAAGACTCGAGAGAGCTCTTTCCACACCCCATCTAGAGTGGAAGTCGCTCGCCAGCGACTCAGGGCCTCGAGAACAGAGGATAGCGTCTTTTGATTCTTCAAGAATCCCTCTCTTCAAGAGCCCGAGGGGTTCATTATATAGAGTCTCAACACCTGGACAGCTGAGATGTCAGTAACAGTCGCAGGGCCGCTGAAGACCTAACCCCAGATAAGGGAGTGCAGGCAATTAACTATCACTAGAAGCTCAGTGCCGACCAGGATCCATCTCCCTCACTCAAGGTCTCGGGAAGATATTACTGCACCGCCCTAACAGCCCGTGGTAAAAGTCGAGCCGCGCTGCGAGCGGTCCTTTTCCGCCGAAAAGAGCTGCTCGAGGCGAGGCGCGGGTTTTTCAGCAAGCTCCGCTCCTAGTGCACAATCACAGAGCAGAGGTTTCTACGGCCATCGCGGCGAGCGGAGGGAACAGGCGAACCACTACCCACCTTTCGCGAACAGCCAATCGCCCTGAGCAAATGCCTGGCGACAGCCCACTGTCTCTACTTAGATAAATGATCGTATCACAGCTGTCCCGCCCATCTCTCCAGCTCTCAGTATCAGGGAGGGTACCGCATATCCAGGCAAAGCAAAGTCTCAGCATTCCAGTCGACCGCCAGCATAAACTTCGCTCATTCGACAAATAGTAGAGTAGACAAGGTCGGCGCAGTAAGGACTTAGCGCTAGCTGGAGCGCGGAGCGTCTCCAAATCAGGGAAACAAAACCTTCACCGCCCCATCAACCACCACCAACCCCCGCGTCCACCGCCGCCCCGCAACCCAGAGCTCCAGCTCGTAGCGGCCAGCGGCGACAACGCCGAGGTTGAGCTCCCCATCGTCCCCGAATCGCAGCGAGGGACGGTAGCCGCTCAGGAACGAGGTCAACGGGATCCGCTCCTGGCTGGAGCGATCCTCGGGTTCGCGGCCAAGCTGATGATCCGTCGGCAAGGCGTGGAGCGCGAAGAAGGAGATCGCTGCCCCCTGGCAGTCTGGGAGGTTGCAGCGGAGTCGGAGGGGGAAGCCGTGGGGGATGCGGACCGTGGTCTCCTCGGTGCGGCCGGCCTCCAGGGGTTTGGGTGCGGCGGCGCCAGCGCCGGCCAGGGAATCGATCCAGGCCAACGAGTATTCGCCGGACGGCAAGTCGGAGAAGCTGCGGTGGCCGCCGGCGTTGGTGATTGCGGAGGCGATCATTCGGCTGCTTGGGTCGAGTACGGAGACCAAGACGCTCCGCGCTGGCTCGTGCTGGGCTCGCTGTAGCCGGAGATCCCACTGAACCGGCTCCTCGGGAACGAGCGGGAGGGTGAAGACTTCCTGCGGCTCGTAGATCCACTCCCCTCGGGACCGATAGCCCCGGCGGCTCAGCTCGAGCCTCCACGGAGGGTCCGGCAACGAAGGGATCACGACCTGCCCTTCAGCATCGGTGTGCTGGCCAAAGAGAGGCAAGAGCTGGCCGTCCGCCACCTCGACCTGCACTCTTTCGATGGGCTCGCCCGTGGTTTCATCGATCCCGCGAATCGACACGGGAAAGCCCGCCAGCTCGAAGATCCAGGCTTCAGCCTCATCGGTCAACGGCAGGATCACGTTTCGCGTGACGGTGTCGCCGGATGGAGCGGTGTAGGTGATGGAGACGGGACCGTGGGGCGCGGCGGGAAGCTCGAAGGTGCCGTCGGCTTGCACCTGGGCCAGCGCTGGAGCTTCGGGGAATCCAAAGCGGGCTTGGGCGCCGGGGACTCGGCTGTGGGACCAAATGATCGCTGCCCGGTGATTGGCGGGGTCGAGGCCCGGCGAGGCCCTGAGCCATCCGCCCGCCACAGGCTGGCCCCGGCGGGTAACGACTCCCCCCAGGGCCGAGGTGGCCGCCACCAAGCGATGACGGGTCTCCTCGGAGGAATGCTCGACCTCTTGGGCTACGAGGGGGCGTTCGCCGTGGACGAGCAGGCGGTAGCGGGCGGCCGGGAGTGGCTCAGTCTCGAAGCAGCCTGAGGAATCCGCCGTCGCTTCGGCGAGGGAGGCCAGGAACTGTTCCGCCGGATCGAAGGCTTGAATCCTCAGGCTCTCTGAACCAGAAGCGCCTTCCACGCACCCCGAAAGCGGCTCCCCAGGGCCGAGCAAGGACGGGGGAAGCTCGACGAGCTCCTCCTGGTGCACGACGACTTCCCGCCAGCCGGGGGCATAGGCCGCGGAGTGCAGACGGAGCTGGTAGCGACCGGGAGAGAGTCCAGCGAGGAGGAAAGTCCCTTCGGAGTCGCTGATGGCTTGCGGCCGGTGTCCGCGGCCGAGTTCGTAGAGCAAGGCGGGACCGGCGATCAGCAGCTCGGCGACGACGCCGGCCAGGGGCTCTCCGGTCAGGCTATCGATCACCCGCCCGCGCACGGCGGCGCCGCGGTCGAGCTGCAAGTCCCCAAGGTTGCGCGCCTCACCGGCTGCGATGTGCAGCCCGGAGAGGGTGAGCTCACGGTAGCCTGGCGCCGCGATGCGGACGCCGTAGACCCCGGGCTCCGGCAGGTGAAACCGAAACTCGCCCTCTTCGAGGTGGAGTGGATAGGAGCGGGAAGTCCGCCGGCCGTCCGGCCAAGCGCGGTCGAGGCGGAGGGTGGCCTCGCCGGTGACCACACCCTGCTCCCCTAACAGTCTTCCGAGCAATTGCTCACCGATTTCCAGCTGAATCGAATGCTCTGGGATCCGGTGGCCTCTATCCCCCGGCGACGCGGCCTTGTGCTCCACGGTCTTCGCGAGATGGCGATATCCGTCCGCCACCACGGAGAGGCGCGCCGGCCAATGAGACACTTGGAACTCGAATCGACCGTCCGGCCCGGAAAGGATGCTCGCGCCTTCTTCGGTGGTGATTTCGCCACCAACCACCGGCTGATCCCCGGGGCCGAGCAAGCGACCCCGAAGCCGAGAGCCCGAGTCGAGAGGCGGAAGACTGGGCCTGAAGGGTCCCTCGCTCCCGAGGGACCCCCGCCAGGGAAGGCGGCCGGGAACCTTGATCGTGACTTCGAGAACCTCTTCATCGGCGGGCAAACCGCCCAACTCGAAGGAGCCGTTCTCGCCAATCTCCGCACAGCGCCTCCACTGAGCGCTCCAGCCCCAGCCGTCGAAGGGATCCTCCCAAGTCGCACACACTTCGCCACTTTCGATCTCTTCCTGCGAGCGAACCTGCGCCGCGACTCGGCGTCCCGAGAGGAGCACGAGAGTCCGTGGCGGATCGGTGCCGTCGATGGGCAGGGTAGCCGGCGCGTACTCGGGATGATCCACCAGAGCCAGCACCTGCTGGAGCGCGGGGAGGGGCGACGCCAGCCGTCCCTCTGCATCGGTCTCTCCCAAATGCATCGGCGGCCTCATGCGGTGGATTGCGTCGTCGGCCGTCGACGGAACCCTCACCTCGACGACCGCCCCCGCCACTGGCTGCCCCACCTCGTCCACCACCTGCAGGTCCGCTTCGGCTCGAAAAGAAATCAGGAGGAGAAGGCTGAGGAAGAGGCAGAGGCTCCAGGGCAACCGGCGGTCTGCCGGGGCCTTGGCCGCGGGAACCGCCCGGCGCTTTCTCATCGAATCGGGCTCATCGGCTGGGACTCCTCGGTTGGAGCTCATCCGTTGTGGCTTATCGAACCTGGCTTGGGGCGCACTGGATCGGCTGCTCGCCGGTGAGCACCATGGAGGCGGAGTCCTCAATCCATTCCGAAGGAAGGTTCACCCAACCGATGATCGGCCGACCGTACTCTCCCATCCCCCCTTGCTCGAGCAAGATCCAATGCTCCGGACCGGGAACTAGAATCAGCCCCTGGGCCGATGAGGGAAGTCGCACGGTCCGCACCAGACGATCCGCGAAAGGGTCGATCTGATGCAGGTGCCACGCGGTACCTCCCCGCTCAGGGGAGCGCGTTAGGAGATAGAGGAACTTGCCTCGACCATAGAGCGCGCGGGGAAGGGTCATTGCCTCGATGGCCTCGGCTCCCAAACGACTGCCCTCCGGCGAGCCGGGGGACTCGGGCAAGACGGCGGTCTTCCGAAACCCTGCTGGAAAACTCTGAGGAGACAACTCGGGTTGATCGAGACGCAGAATCGAATGGGTTTGGTCAAAACGCAACCCGAAGACCCCGCCCCCAGCAGCGGCGAGCAGAGGAAGCGACATACCGTAGAACCTGGAACTCGGAGCGTAGGCATCGACTTTCTCGATCACTTTCTTGGGCGCCACTCGCGAGTCCACGACTGTTACCAGGGCAAAGTAGCGCTCCGCATGCGCCTCTCCCTCGCGCCGGATATAGCCGAAAACGAAGATATCCCTCCCGGCAGGATAGAAATCCCAAACCGCTAGCTGCACCAACGGGGGTTGCAGGCCCGTGGAGGAAGAGCTTTGCGGAAAATGCACTCCTGCTTGCGGGACGAGGTTTCCATCCGTCCAAGCCCAGCCGCTCATGCTGTCTTGCACGGCAAAGCCACCCTCCGCAGACCGAATGACCGACGGTCGACCAACCCCCAGTGGGTCGACCGCCCGGTGACGATGCCTCTCCAGAACCTCTCCTTGAGGACTCAAACGGAGTATCTGGCCGTCCAGATACGCCGTCAGCAGGATCTCTCCCTGGGCTGTCTGAACGCCACCAGACACGAGCGGAAAGTCATCGACTTCCAGCGTACGAACACAGCCGCGCTCCGAGCTCCCCCGAGCCAAGGCTTCGTCGCAGGTCAGGGCCCCGACGATCAGCGCACAGCTCATAGCCAGGAGCCTGAGAAACGTCAGCAGACAATTGATTCGATTCACTCGTTCACTCTTCAGGCCGCGCCTGCTGCTGGGAACGGATGACTTTGTCTCGACCCACAACCGGGGCCTGGAGCTTGCTCTCCGCCGCAGCCATTCTCGCCTCGGCCCCAGTTTCGAGCACCACCAGGCGCGAAGGTTCCGCGCTCTTGGTCCGCGGATCTCGGGGGGACAGGAAGGTGGCTTCGTCAAAGACCAAGAGGACGACCCGGCCATCGCGCACGTCGCCCCGGATATGCGCCAGCTTCGAGGGCGATTCAATGGGCAACCGGCGCCGCGAGGTCTTGCCCAGGGGCTCGAGGGCGATGAGCTCCCACAGCGTTTCTCCCGATTCAACGCGGCGGACCACCAGCTGCGGAACGCCGTTCACGATCAGGATCTCGTCGACCGTGCGAAAGCGGTTGAGATAGCTCCAGCGGGCGTCCGGATCCCGGGACAGGAGATTGCCTTTCTCGACCTCGAAGCTGCAATCGATCCCGATGCCCAAGAGCTCCGTCGACCAAGTGGTCAAGAGCTTCCCTGAGGCAGCCACGTGAAACGCGCCGGCTTCGACCCCTGGGATCACCACGACGCTGCCGTTGGGCAGAAACCGAATGCCGCCGACACCGAAGGTAGGGCAATTGACCATCGGGTGGGCGCCCGAGCCAGAGACGGAGCGGAGGATCGCGCGGGGCGGCGAGGGCTTGGATACCAGGGGCGCTATCCATCCAATACCCCCTTCCGGAGCCACCCGCCCATCAGAACCCCGGCGAACGCCGAGCACCGCGACGTGACCCTCGTGGGCATCGATGTCGTCGACCCCTTCGAAAGAGGTGCTGATCTGTTCGAGCTTTGGAGCGGAGCGGCGCTTCCAACCAAAAGCAAAAAAGGGTGCGGAAACGACCAGGAAATCCTCGCTCGCCGCGAGGTGAGCGGTGGAGAAGATCTGGTCCGAGGCGTTGCCGTCCCAGGTCTCCTGCACCAGCGATCCCCGATCTCCGATGATCGGGTACCTCACTGCGCCGGTATCCGACACTCCCAAGAAGACAGCGTCCGGGCCAGCCCACCGAAGGTCTCGGGCCCGCTGCAGATCCTCCGGCAGGAGCTCGTCAGAGAGAACCCGCCAAGACTTCGCGGAGGGCTCTTCGCCAAGGCATGGAAGACCGAGAGGACTCGCCACCAGGGCGATCAAGAGCCCAATCCGCAGAAGAAGTCCCGGCCGGTGGGCTCTTGACGCTTCGCCTCGCAGCATCAATGGACGTACTGCTGGCGCGGAGTGCAAACGCTACCGCCGATTGCACAGTGATTGCCGTCGTCGTCGGTCCATTCGGTGCGGAGGTTGGGTCGTGTGGGCACTGTGTCGCCTCCCTTCGAATGGTTGAACAGTTCGCCAAGCTTGCGGCAAAGCATCTGGATCTTCTGCCGGAGCAGGCCCTGCCGTAATGTCTCCTGCTTTTTCAAGCAACTAAGGCAACGTATATCAGGTGGCCTAGGGCGTCAACTTGCCACCCGTCGCCCGCTCGCAGCTGGCCGGAGGTTGCAGAAACCGTCCACCGCGAGAGGCTACCCCACGCGGAGCCACCGGCCCTGCCGTAGGGTGCTTGCTCGAAGCGGCAAGCCACCCCCTCACCGCTTGTTCTCAACGGCAAAGCCCGACCCTTAGTAAATCGAGTCGTTTCAAGGATTTGGCCGCGCCCGACCGAGGGCGTAGCGTAGGGCCGAACGCGGGGCCGGGGGCGAGCAATTCCGCTCGCGGCGCGCTCCGCGAAAGGAGAACCTATGCGACAGTTCTTTCTTGGCTGGGTTTTGATCGTTGGAATCGGAGCGAGTGCAGCTCCTGCAGCCGTCGGCGAGATGGGACCGCTCATCGACCCGGACGGCCTCGCTTCAACCAGCGGCGAGATGGGACCTTACGTCGATTCGGACGGTCTCGCGCCGACCAGCGGTGACATAGGACCTTTCATCGAGCCGGACGGCCGGCTGGCGGACGCGGTCATTGGCGAGATGGGACCTTACATCGAACCAAACGGCCTCGCGCCGAGCAGCGGCGACATGGGGCCTTACATCGAGCCAGACGGACGGCTGGCAGACGCGGCCGGTGGCGACATGGGACCTTACGTCGACCCGAACGGCTTCGCGCCCACCACTGGCGAGATGGGGCCTTACATCGAACCGAACGGCTTCGCGCCGGCCGGTGGCGACATGGGGCCTTACGTCGACCCGGACGGCCTCGCTTCAACCAGCGGCGAGATGGGACCTTACATCGAACCAAACGGCCTCGCGCCGACCAGCGGTGACATAGGACCTTTCATCGAGCCGGACGGCCGGCTGGCGGACGCGGTCATTGGCGAGATGGGACCTTACATCGAACCAAACGGCCTCGCGCCGAGCAGCGGCG
>JAXHTF010000053.1 GCA_034211275.1 Acidobacteriota bacterium | reverse complement strand
CGGCTGAGCCGGAGCGGTTCGGGTCGCCACGGTGGCATCGCGGCGTTCGGCGGCGGTCGTCCGTTTCGCGGGCGGCTCTTTTGCCGCCTTGGTGGCTACGGGCTCTTGGACGGGCTCCGGAGGTTCTTGGGCCACTGCTTCTTGCTCAGCGGTGGCCTTTTTCTCGGTGGGCACTGCTGGCTCCTGGGCTGCCGGAGCCTGCTCCTTCGGGGCCTCGCCGGTCGACGCGCTACGCTCGGTGGCTTCCTCCGCCGGTTCGGATTTGAGGCTGTCCAGCTTTTCCTGCAGCTCTCGCTCGCGAGCTTCCATCTGCTGCTGGAGCCGTTGCTTCTCCTGCGCCAGCTGCTCAGCCTGGAGCTTTTCCATCTCTTCCCGTGCGAGGTCCGCGGCGGAGGCGGTCGTCGCCGTCTCGCTGGCGTTGCTCCCGGGGGCGGCGCCGTCCGAGGTGGCTCCCAGGGGAGAGTCGGGGGAGTCGAGCTCCTCGTCGCCGGCGTCCGGCAGGTCCCCGGCGGGGTCGTCGCCGCTCTCCGCCGGCAATTCCAGGCCGGTGCTGGTGGCGGACGGGGCCGCCGGCGGCTCGCTGCCCCCCTCGCCGCGGTTGGAGAGGAAGTAATACGCCGCAGCGGCGGCCAGCAGGGCGAGGATCAGGGCGATCCAGATCCACCGCTTGCTGCTGGCTTTCGGCGTTTCCGAGTCGGCGGACGGGGGGACGGCATCCACCAGAGGGCCGGTGTCGTCGTGCTTGGCGTCCCTGGTCTCCGGTGGGCTGATCTCGGACGGGCTGATCTCGGGGGAGCCGATACCGGGCTTCTCCGCCTTGGAGTCTTCGGCTTTGGGTTCCTCGGCCTCGAGGCTCTCAGCTGAGGGGCTTTCGGCTTTAGGGCTCGCGAGGGGGGAGTCCTTCGCCGCAGATGCCTCGGCTAGGGGCGCCTCTTCCTCCGGAGTCACCGGGATCAGTCGAGCCGCGGAGGGTGTTTCCGGTGTCGCATCGTCGGTGGTCTTCGGTGCTTGCGCTTCTCCAGACAGCGCGCCGCCAGCTTCCTGAGGCTCGGCGAGATCTTCGCTCTCCGGCTCCCATTCCGTCGGGGCGGGCACATCCGGGAGGTCGAGGCTCGGCGGCGGCCAGAGGTCGGCAGGGTCGGCTTCGCCGGCGGGAGCCGGAGCGGAGAATGCCGCCTTCGACGAAGGTGGTTCCGCTGGGGGCGTTTCCGGCGGCGCTGTTTCTGTTGGGGGCGGAGCCACTGGGGCGGCTTGGAGCCGGCGGATGAAGGCTCCCAAATCGGAACCCGTGGGCTTGAGACTCAGGCGATCCATCACGCCCTCGATTTCCTCGCGCATGGCACCGGCGGTCTGGAATCGATTCTCCGGCTTCTGCGCCACCGCGCGCCCCACCAGCTGATCGAGCTCTTCGGGGATGCTGGCATCCAGGGCTCGGGGAGTCCGGACCTCGCCGTTGCGTACCGAGTCGAGGATGGAGAGCTCCGAGTCGCCTTCGAAGAGGCGCTGGCCGGTGAGCATCTCGAAGAGGATGGCGCCGAGGGAGAAGATGTCCGAGCGGCTGTCCACGTCCTGGCCCCAGGCTTGCTCCGGCGACATGTACTGGAGCTTGCCCTTGAGAGCGCCCATCTGCGTCTTGCTGCTCTTCGCTACCGCCTTGACGATGCCGAAGTCGCACAGCTTGATGTCGCCCTCGTGGCTGATCAGGACGTTCTGAGGCGAAACATCGCGGTGGACCAGGCCCATCTCGTGGTCGTCTGCGTCGCGCTTGCGGTGGGCGTAGTCGAGAGCGCTGGCCAGGCGCATGGCGATGAGCAAGGCGAGGCCGGGGGGCAGAGCCATGCGCTTGCGCTGGGAGAGGTTGAGGAGGGAGCGCAGATCTTTGCCCTCCACGTATTCCATGGCGATGTAGTACTCGCTGTGGATCTCTCCCAGGTCGTAGATGTGGATGATGTTGGGGTGGTTGAGCTCCGCCGCCAGCTTCGCCTCGTCGACGAACATCTTTTCGAACTCTTCGTTCTCGGTGAGCTGGGGCAGGATCTTCTTGATCGCCACCGTCTTTTGGAAGCCGGCGACGCCATCCATGCGCGCCTTCCAAACCTCGGCCATGCCGCCCACGGCGATGCGCTCGAGGAGGGTGTAGGGGCCGAAGGTCTGCCCCGGTTTGGGGTCCACTCGGCCGCTGGGGACGGTAGGAATCTTCTGGGTGCTGAAGCTGCCCGCAAGCTCTCCCAGATTGGGCTCCGCCGGGGCCATGCTGCCAGTGCCCGTGCCGCTGTCGGGAGCGCTGGATGGGTACTCGAGAGGTTGCTCGCCGGTACCTGGGGAGGACGGGCTCTCGGTCGCTTCTCCATATGGGGCTTCTGCCTCTGCGGCCGCTGCAGCCGGGGCCGCCTCGTCCGGCGGGGCGCTTTCGGAGCTCGTCGGGCCTTGCGCTTCGGCGTGCTCGCCCAATGGAGTGATCTCCGCTGGCCGCGGCTCGGCTCCGGTGGCGCTCTCGCCGGGTAGGGGCATGTCGAAAGCGGAGAGCGGGTCCGCCGCAGCGTCGAGGGAGGGGGGCCGTGGCTCGGCTGGTTCGGCTGCTCTAGGCTCCTCGGGTGGTGCCGGTGGAGCTTCCGGAGCGGCCGGCGGCGGTGCCGGTGTCGGTGTTGGCGGCGTCACCGGTCGAGGGGGCTCGGTGGCGGGCGCCTCGGCGGCGGGTGGCTTGCTGGAGGGGCTGTCCGCCGGAGCCTGATCTGCCGGAGCCTGATCTGCCGGAGCCTGATCTGCCGGAGTCTGAGCTGCCGGTGCTTTGTCCGCTGGAGGCTTGGCCTTGGGGCGTTGCCGGGGCCCGAGATCGAGGCCGGAGAGGGTCTCGCTGAGCAGCTTGTCGACGTCCCCCAGCCCCGGATGGCTGGTCTTGCGCGGCTTCTTGGGCTTGGCGGGACTCTCAGCGCCGGCAGTCGTGCTGGTGGGGCTCTTGCTGCTAGTGCTCTTGCTGGTGGGGTTCTTGCCGCCGAGGCCCTCCAGGCCAAGGGCTTCCCGGATGGGCCTTTCCTCAGGCCCCCGAGTGGGAGTGGGCTTCGGAGGCGCCGGCTTCTTGCGCCGCGGACCCAGGACGCCGGAGAGGGTTTGCTCCAGCCGGCGATTGATGGCGTCCTCATCCTTGTCGCTCTGGGTGCTGGCGCTGGGTCTTTGGGCGGGAGGGCGCGGGGCGGGTGGCGTATCGGTGGTCGAGGGCGCGCCCGTCGGTGGCGGCGGAGAGGGTGCGGCCGCGGCCGGGGGTTGGGACGGCTCCTCGGGGGCAGGCTGAGAGCCGGAATCGGGATCGCTCTCCACCTCCAGAAGCAGGTCTCCGAAGATGTCCTCGGAGGTGAACTTCTGCGCCCGCGAAGGCTGCTGAGGCTTCTCCGCCGGTGCCTCTGCGGTGGCCTCCAGGGCCCGGATCACCGCCCACAGGGCGTCTTCCGAGATCGGGCGATGGAGAACCTGGTCGCCGGCTTTCATCGCCGCCTGCTGAACCGGCGAGGTGGGGTCGGAGACCAAGGCGACGGAGGCGGAACGGGCATTGCGGCGGCGAAAGCGCTGCAGCAGCTCGGTCCCCTTCTCCAGGCCGGCTTCCACGAACACCACGTCCGGGGCTTCGTCCTGAGGGAGCTGCATCGCCGCATCTACGTCGTAGAAGGGATGCGCTTGCCAGCCACCCTGGACCAACGCATGGCGCAGGCGCTCGGCGGTTTGCTCGTCGCGTTCGATGATCAGGAAGGAAGCCATCCCGGAGTCTCCAGGGCAAGAGATTGAGGTTGTTCTAACACCCCCCGCCCGGTGCGTCAAACGGCTGCAGGCGGAAGATTTTGATTCTACAGGTTTTAGCGCTCTCTGGGGCGGCTGGAGCCCCAGGCGCCTGGAATTCGGCGCCGCGGCTACTGTAGGGGGAGGCTGAGCGCAGGACCGGAATCCGTTACAATTCTACGTCTCGGCGGAGTCAAGCGAACATTGCGACCCACTCTCGACGGGCTTTCCGCCGAATCTCCGAGCTGCCTTGACGATATCGTCTCGTTCGAGAATACCGTCCCGCTAGCTCGATGATCCAAACTTCAGGAGCAGATCATGGCAGGTCATAGTAAATGGGCCAATATTCAGCACCGCAAGGCGCGGGTCGATGCGGCCCGCGGCAAACTCTTCACGCGCCTGGTCAAGGAGATTACCGTCGCGGCACGCCTCGGCGGCGGTGACCCCGACGGCAACCCGCGGCTACGGGCGGCGATCCAGGACGCCCGCAACAGCAACGTCCCCAACGACAATATCGATCGCGCGATCAAGAAGGGGACCGGCGATCTAGAGGGCGTGGCTTACGAAGAGTGCACCCTGGAAGGCTACGGCCCCGGCGGCGTGGCCATGCTCGTCGAGGCGGTCACCGACAACCGCAATCGCACCGTGGCCGAGGTTCGACACCTCTTCTCCCGCGCCGGCGGCTCCCTGGGGGAGAGCGGTTGTGTCGCCTGGATGTTCGAGCGCCAAGGCTATTTCGCCCTCGATCCCGAGACCATGAGCGAGGAGCAGTTCATGGAGCTGGCGCTGGACTTGGGCGCCGACGATATCGAGACCTCCGACGAGGCCTACGAGATCTACACCTCGGCCGAGGACTACATGCGCATCCTGGAAGAATTGGAAAAACGTCAAATCGCCGTGCAATCCAAGGACTTCGCCATGGTGCCCAACTCCACCACCGAGCTCGACGAGCAGAAGATGGCCTCGGTGGCCAACCTGGTGGACACCCTGGAGGAGCACGACGACGTCCAGAACGTCTGGTTCAACGCCGACCTCCCCAGCGACGAGGAAGAATGACCGCCGGCGTCTCATCCGGGATCCCCTCCGAAGCTCCGTGCTGATCCTCGGCTTCGATCCCGGCAGCCGGTATACCGGCTACGGCGTCCTGCAGCGCCGTGGCTCCCGCATCACCGCCATCGACCAAGGTCGCCTCGCCACCCCCCGGGGCGCCGAGTTGCCCCAGCGCCTCGCGTACCTGGCCAACGGTGCCGCCGAGCTCCTCGCCCGCCATGCTCCCGAGCTGGTGGCGGTGGAATCCACCTTCCACGGTCCCAACACCCGTTCCCTCATCGTCCTCGCTCAGGCCCGTGGCGTGCTTCTTGCAGAATCAGCCCGTGCCGGTGTCGAGGTCCGCGAGTACAGCCCGGCGGAAATCAAGTCCGCGGTCACCGGCAGCGGCAGGGCGCCGAAGCAGCAAGTGGCTCGCATGGTCGGTGTTCTGATGGCTGTGGACAGTCAGTCCTGGCCAGCGGATGCCGCCGATGCCATGGCGGTTGCTATATGCTGCGCGCGGCGCTACCGTATGGAAGGCCTAGCGGCGCAAAGACAGCCTCGGCGATGACCTCCAAGGGTTGTTTCAGGAGGCATGCAAGTGACTGGAAATAGGAGGCTTAGCCTCGTCCTGAAGGTCCTTGACCCTATTTTTTGCGCTGTGCTAACATCGCCGGGCTCAGTCCCGAGACAATGGCGGCAGCGTCGCGAGATCTTCCGTTGTTCTTTCGGAGGAGTTTGAATCAGGTGACGAACACCAGAGGCTTTATTGGGGCGCTGGGAACTCGATTGGCCTCGGATGAGTCTAAAGAGTCGTAACTAGGAGGAGTAACCGTGAACGGTGAGAATTTCCGGTTCTGGGAGTTGATGGATCAAGGCGGCGTGGTCATGTGGCTGCTGCTGATCATGTCGGTGATTGCTTTGGCGGTCATCGTCGAGCGTCTTTTCGCGCTCTGGCGTGCCAAGATCAATGTGAACGAGTTTTTGGCCAGGATCCGCAAGGCCCTCATCGTCAACCGCTCCGTTCGCGAGGCAATCAAGGTTTGCGAGCAGTACCGCGGTCCCGTGGCTTCGATCATGAAGGCCGGTCTGCTCAAGTACGGCCAGCCCAAGGACGAAGTCGAGAAGACCATCGAGAACGCCGCTCTCTTCGAGATGGGGCGCCTCGAGCGTGGTCTCACGGTGCTCGCCACCGTCGCCAACGTGGCTCCGCTGCTGGGCTTCCTCGGTACCGTTACCGGCATGATTCGCTCCTTCGACGCGCTGGCTGCGGCCGGTCTCTCCAACCCGGGCCTGGTGGCCAGCGGTATTAAAGAGGCGTTGACCACCACCGCCGGTGGTTTGGCCGTCGCGATTCCGGTGCAGATCATGTACAACTACTTCATGAGCCGGATCAACAAGTTCGTGCGCGACATCGAGACCGCGGCCAACATGCTGCTCGAGACCTTTGTCGAGATGGAGCGCAGCGGGATCACTCCGGAGACGGCTCCGGCGGCGCCCGAGAAGAAGAAGTAAGGAAGCCCGTGCTCTGCCCGCGCGTACCCTGACGGTGCGCCGGGCTTGCCGGGACCGCCCCTGGCCGTCGCCCTGCCGGCGATCGCCGCCCGCCGAGACGCTGAACAGCCGACGAGCTGCCCAGTCGATCGGCGGCCACGGTCAGGGACCCGTCAAACGAAGAGGTTGAGGAAGCGATGGAACTACACGCTCAAAAAGCAGTACCCCCGGTGATCCCCACCGCCTCAATGGCGGATATCGCCTTCCTGCTGATCATCTTCTTCATGGTGACCTTCACCATCGAGGTGGACAAGACTCAGGTGACCCTGCCGACGACGCAGATCCGGCAGGAGGTGCCGAAGAAGGCCGCGATGGTGTCGATCACCGAGGCGGGCCAGATCCGCGTCAGCGACGGCGAGCAGATGAGTGCACCGGTGCCCTCCACGGATGACGTGCTCTCCTTCGCGGCGGAGGTCATCGGCCGGGATCCGACGAAGGAATTCGTGCTCAAGGCCGACTCCAACACCCCGTACCGGGTCGTCGACGAGGCCATTGACGCGCTCAAGCAGGCTCAGGTGAGAATCATCTACCTGCTCTCCGGCGCCGAGACCGTCGACCAGCAGTCCGGAGACGCCGCCCCAGCCGGCAATTAATTCGCCCGGGAAATAGATCGAGAGGATATTGCAGCCATGAAACTGAATCCACGCCGGGTCAGCGACGAGATTCCAACGTCGTCGATGGCGGACATCGCCTTCCTGCTGATCATCTACTTCATGGTGACGACCACCTTCGCCGCCACCCGTGGCCTCGACTTCGCCTTGCCCAAGGAGGAGGATCAGCCGCCGGTGGTGGAGAAAGAGGAGTCGGTGCTGATCGAGATTCAGGCCAACGGTGAGTTGATGGTCGATCAGCGGCCCATGCAGCTCAGCGAGGTGCTGGACTACCTTGAGCCGAAGCTGGAAGTGAATCCCCGCAAGCCGGTGATCATCCGGCCGGACGGTAGCGCTCCTTATGGCGCCATGGTCGACGTTTACGACGAGCTACGCCAGGGGGCGGACCGCGGTGTCGAGGTCAAGAACATCTCAATCCCAACCCAGCGCGAGATCGACCGATTCTGGTATTGACGACGGCATAGGAGGCACCATGGCAGAGCAAACGAACAAGCCCGCGGCTAAAGGGAAGGGCTCCGGCAAGTCCATCAGCCAAGACGACGCGGCGATGGGCGGAGTCCTGACCTATATTCAGGAATCCCAGGAAGATCGGCGCAACTTCTGGATCGGCGTCGCCATCGCGGTCGCCTTCCACGCGGTGCTGCTCTTCACCTATCTCCCTAAGGCCGATGCGGACGACTCCGGCGAACGGGAAAAGCCGAAGGTCTACGTGGTCCAGCAGGTGCGGTTCCAGCCGCCCCCGCCGCCCAAGCAGCAAGAGATTCCCAAGCCCAAGGCGAAGAAGGTGCCGATTCCGGATCCGACTCCGGACGAGCCCGAGCCCATCCGACTCGAGGAAGAGATCGAGCCAGAGATGGAGCTGCCTGACACGGACGTGATCTTCGACATCCCCGACGGTCCGCCGCCGGCGGAGCCCACTGGGCCGATTCACGTCGGTGGCGACGTTTCCGCCCCGGTCAAGATCTCCTCTCCTCCGCCGCAGTACACCGAGATCGCTCGCAAGGCGCGCATTCAGGGCGTCGTCATCGTGCAGGCGATCATCAACAAAGACGGTCGGGTGGAGAACGTCAAGGTCCTCAAGGGTCTGCCCATGGGCTTGGACCAAGCGGCCGTTGACGCGATCAAGAAGTGGAGATTCGAGCCGGCGACGCTCAACGGGAAGCCGGTGACCGTCTACTACAACCTGACGGTCAACTTCACGCTTCAGTAGCAATTCATGGCCTTCCAGGGGTCGCTGAAAGAGCTGCCGCTCCCGGATATCATCCAGCTGGTCTCGGTCTCGGGGAAGACCGGAAAGTTTTCCCTGACGAGCGAGGCCGGCGAGGGTGAGATCCATCTGCAAGACGGCCGCATCGTCCACGCCTTCAGCGGCAAGCTGGAGGGCGAAGAAGCCGTCTACGAGATGGCCGTCTGGCGCGACGGCGACTTCGTATTCGTGCCTAGCGAGACCGCCGGTGTTACCACCATCAACAAGTCCAACACGAACCTGTTGATGGAGGCGGCCCGGCGTCTCGACGAATGGCAGATTCTTTCCAAGCGCATCCCCTCCACGGGTCTCGTCCCCGTCTTCACCGACGATTCATCGCGCACCTCGGTTTCGCTGACACCCCAAGAGTGGATGGTGATCAGCAAGATCGACGAGCGGCGCACCATCGACGAGTTGGCCATTGCCATTGGCACCAGCCCGTTCGAGGCGAGCAAGCTCCTCTACGGCTTGATCACCTCCGGGCTCATCCGGCTGGAGGAGACCTTCTCTGGCATTCCCATCAAGCGCCTCAGTCAGCTCAGCCTCGAGGAGAGCGAGCAGCTCAGCCGTCAGGTGCTGCAACTCGCTCAAGGATTGATGCAGGATCAGCTGGATGCGGGTGAAGTGGAGAAGATTTCTCGGTTGTATCGAGCAGAGGTAGAGTCGGGCCGCCAGGTCGATGCGCTCATCGATTTGATTCGTTCCCTGGAGAAGATGGTTTCCACCACCTCCGGACCCAATCGATCGAAGGAGCTTCTGAGTAAGGTGGCAGATTTCTTGCAAGCCTAAGAGAGTCCAGGAGAGATCCTGTGCGTGCCCGTCGAATTTTGGGCGCGCGCCTCGCTCGGAGCCAGCAGCCGGGAACCCTCGAAAAGTTCCTCAAGGTCAGCTGATCACCGGCCGCCAATCCAGCGGGGAAGCCCATGATGATTAGAAAGGAGACGGAAGAATGCGCAACAAGCTGACGGCCCTGTTGGTCGCCACCCTGGTTTTGGGTGCACCGAGCCTGCTGCGTGCCGACTGGGAGACCGGGGTGGCCGCATTCAAGTCAGGGAATTACACCGCTGCAGCTCAGGAGTTTCAGACGATCACCGAGCAGCATAAGGATTGGCCCGACGGCTACTTCATGCTCGGCCAGGCTTTGAACAAGTTGAATCGGAAGCAGGACGCCCTCAACGCGTTCCGCCAGGCTTACGATTTGAAGCCCAACGACACTCGCTATCAGCTGCAGTTGGGTAACTCCTACGTCCAGAACAACCGGTTCCGGGACGCTGCGAGCCTGTTGACCAAGATCGACGAGGGTAGCCTGAGCGGCAGCCAGAAGCAGATCTACCACAAGCTGCTGGCCGTCTCGCTGGACAAGACCGGCCAGGCCGGGGCCGCCCTCGACGCCCTCGCCAAGGCGGCTCGCTCGAACCCCAACGACGCTTCGGTGCAGTACAACTACGGCGCCGCCGCATTCAATGCGGGCCGCACCGCCGATGCGGTGAACGCGCTGGAGAAGGCGGTCCGCTTGGACGGCCGGGACACCACCAAGCGCCGTGCCTATGTCGATGCCCTGATGCGCAGTGGTCGCGAGACCCGCGGCAGCGGCAAGCTCGGGGTTTACGCCAAGGCCGCGGATGCGGCCAAGGCCCTGGTGGCGGCGGACCCGAGCTACGACAACTTGATGAAGCTCGGCGAGGCCCAGCTCGGTGCCAAGCAGTACACCGAGGCGGTGCAGAGCTTCAATCAGGCTGCCAGCAAGAAGTCCAACGAGTGGATTCCGCACTTCTACATCGGCCAGGCTTCTACCGCCCGTCAGGAGTACACCAAGGCCGAGCAGGCCCTGAAGCAGGCTCTCCAGAAGAGTCCGCCGGCGAAGGATCGCCAGCGCGTCCAAAAGCAGCTGGGCTTCGTGTACGAGAAGCAGAAGCGCTATGACGAGGCGATCGACTTCTACAACCAGGCCGGTGATGCGGCAGGCGCGCAGCGCGCTCGCGAGAACCGCGACATCAACGCTCACAACCGTGAGGCCGAGGCGGAGCAGCGAGAGTACGAGGAGCTGAAGGCCGCCGAGGAGCGCCTGAAGAAGGAGCTCGAGGAGCTCGGCACCGAGCCGCCTCGGTTCTAGGCTCAGCGCGGCCTAGGAGAGAAAGACGGGGAGCTTCGGCTCCCCGTTTTTTTGTGCGCGCCGGGAGGGCGCCGGTGTCCCCTCCAGATTACAGAGCCCAGGCCTCAGGGGCTCTCCTGGCTCCACTCCGGGCTCGCCTCGGTAGGCGCGCCGAGGCTCTCCCTGCGTAGCGAGAGTACCGCGCCCCCCAGCCCCGCCAGCGCACCCAGGGCAATGAGAAAGAGCTGCTGCCCGAGGCCGAGGAAATCGCCCAGCAGCAAACCTCCCCATACGGACCGCGCCGCCTGAGCCACCGCCAGGGCATGGGCGCCGTAGAGCGCCGCCACCGCCAGCACGCCGCCTACAAGCCCCTGGAGCAGTCCCTCCAGGTAGAACGGCCCCCGGATGAAGAACTCCGTGGCCCCCACCAGGCGCATGATCAGGATCTCTTCGTGGTAGAGATAGGCGGTGAGCCGAATGACGCTGGCGATGGTGAAGACCGCGGCGCTGAGCAGCACCGCCCCGAGGCCCAAACCAATGCCCCGCCCCACCGCCACCAGCGCTGACAGCTGGGCCAGCCAATCCCGGTCATCGTCCACCATGTCGGTCACCGGGTGGTCTTCGATCTCCTCGATCCAGCCAGAGAGGGTCCGGGAGTCGGTGGCACCGGCGTCGAAACTGATCTCCAGTGATCCTGGCAGCGGCTCCTCCTCCCAATCCTCCACCAGCTCCTGGAGGCTGGGGAAGGAGCGCTGAAAGCGCCGGCGGGCGGTGGCGGCGTCGACTTCCTCCACCCCCACCACCCACGGCAAGGCCTCCGTCTCCCGGTGGAGCGCCGCTACCTCCTCCGGGGTGGCTTGATTGTCCAGATAGAGGACGATCTTGGCCTGCGCCTGCCATTGATCCACCAGGCTGGAGAGGTTGGCGGTGATCAGCATCAGCGCACCGCCGACGAAGAGGCTGACGGCGATAGTGAGCACCGCCAGGGTGCTGACCTTCCAGCTGCGCACCAGGCTGACCGCGGCTTCATGAAGAAAGTATCGAAGCGCCTGCAGGATGTTCACGTAGCGCCGTCCTCCCGCGGGCCCACCGCGTCCACCGTCGTGGGATGGAGCTCCCCAAGGTCCGCCTCCGGGGTGTCCCCCCCGTCGGCTCCGGCGGCCTCGGCTCCGGTCGCCACGGCATCGGGCGCTTCTGCATCGGAGGTATGAGGCTCTGGGCCTTCGGCGGCGGGGTCCGTCTCCTGGGCTGGCTCCGGTAGATCACCGAAGGGCCGCGGATTGTCCAGCACCATGTCCCCCACCAGCTCGCCGCCGTCCAGGCTCAGCACTCGTTGCCCAAAGCGGTGGATCATCTCCCGGTCGTGGGTGGCGATGAGCAGGGTGGTGCCCCGGCGATGGATCTCGAAGAAGAGGCGAAGGATCTCCTGCGAAAGGTCCGGGTCCAGGTTGCCCGTGGGCTCGTCAGCGATGAGGATCTCGGGTTCGTTGATCAACGCCCGGGCGATGGCCACTCGCTGTTGCTCACCGCCGGAAAGCTCCAGGGGAAACGCGTTGAGGCGGTGGGCTAGACCGACCCGGCGAAGGGCCTGGAAGGCGAGCTTCTTCTGGCCCGCGGCGTCGACCCCCAGAATCCGCGGCAGATAGGTCACATTCTCGAAGACCGTCTTGCGGGGGATCAGCCGGAAGTTCTGGAACACGACGCCGATGGTGCGCCGGAGGTATGGAATCTTGCGAGTCGGGATCGACGAAACGTTGCGGCCGTTGACCACGATCTGTCCGTCGCTGGGCATTTCCTCGCGAAAGATCAGCCGCAGCAACGTCGTCTTGCCGGCGCCGCTGGGGCCGGTGAGGAAGACGAATTGACCCCGTGGGATGTCGAAGGACACCCGGCGTAGGGCCGCCTGACCCCCGGGGTAAAACTTGCTCACGCTGAAGAATTGGATCACCCCTGATCCTCCAGGTTCGGCGCCCCCGAATCCAGCGCCTCCTCCGCGAGGGCTGCCCGCAGGGCCTGAACCAGCCCCTGGGGATCGGCGCGGCCACCGGAAAGCGCCAGGGCTTGGCCGACAAAGAAGCCCAGTACCTGCTGCTTGCCGCCGCGGTATTGGGCTGCCTGGGCTGGATGTTCGCGCACCGCCTGCCGAGCCCACTGTCGCAGCTCACGGGGATCGGCGACGCGGCCCAACTGCAGCCGCTTCAGGGCCTCCGCGGGAGCCTCTTCGGTTCCCCAGATCTCCTCCAGCACCGTCTTGGCGGCGGTGCGGGAGAGGCTGCCCGTGGCCACCAGCCGTACCAGGGCGGCGAGATCCTCCGCCGAGAGGCCCGCGGTGGGATCCTGATCCCGCTCCCGTGCGACCCGCAGCAGATCCCCTCCGAACCAGGCCGCCAGATCCGTCGCCTCCGCGGCGGAGTCCAGGTGCTCCCAGGCGGCGGAGAAATAGTCCACCCAGTCGCGCTCGGAGCTGATCAGCCGGGCATCCGCCGCCGGCAGGCCCAGATCGTCTTCGAGCCATCGCTGGCGTTCCCAGGGCAATGGTGGCAGCTCCCCACCGAGGCTCTCCAGGCGCTGCGCAGGAATCTGCAGCGGCGGCAAGTCCGGGTCGGGGAAATAGCGATAGTCCATAGCCTGTTCTTTGCCCCGCAGTCGGCGGGTGACGCCCCGACGCGGGTCGAAGCTGCGAGTCTCCTCCTCGATCCCGTGCCCCGCCTTCAGCCGTCGGCGCTGGCGCCGGATTTCATACTCCAACGCTTTGGCTACGAAGCGGAAGGAGTTGAGGTTCTTGATCTCCACCCGGTTGCCATACGTTTCCGCCCCCCGGGGCCGTAGGGAGATGTTGGCATCGCAGCGCAGGCTGCCTTCTTCCAGGCTGCCGTCGCTGCTCTCGGTATAGAGCACCGCGCGGTGCAGGCTCCGGAGGCAATCCTGAGCTTCCTCCGGCGAGCTCAGCCGAGGCTCGGTGACGATTTCCACCAGCGGCACGCCGCAGCGGTTGAAGTCCACCTGGCTGATCGCAGTCTGCGACCGCGACTCTCCCTTCACCGTCGCGGAGGAGGTTCCGTGAACCAGCTTCCCGGCGTCTTCCTCCAGATGCAGCCGCTGCAACGGGATCGACCGCCGCTCCTGGCTCAGAGGGATTGCTCCGCCCCGGGCCAGAGGCTCCTCATGCTGGCTGATCTGGTATCCCTTGGGCAGGTCCGGGTAGAAGTAGCTCTTGCGCGCGAAGGTGGAACGTTGGCGCACCTCACAACCGAGGGCCAGCGCCAGCCGTGCCGCTAGCTCCACCGCCCGCAGATTGGTCTTGGGGAGCGCCCCGGGATAGCCCAGGCACACCGGGCAGACCCGGGTGTTGGGCTCGCCACCATAGCGGTTGGGGCAGCGGCAGAACATCTTTGTCTCCGTGCGCAGTTGCACGTGGACTTCCAGCCCGATGACCGCCTCATAGTCCATGGTCGAGCTAGTGTAACCCAGCCGGCTGCCGCTCTCGCTTCTCGTTGGGACCACAAGGCCTAGTGGTCTGTTGACCGTCGAAGCGCCGGACGGAGGATAGAATCGCCGGACCATGTCCATCCGTCCCTCAGCTCTCCCCGGTGTACTGGCCGGCCTGCTCCTTTTCGCTTCCGCCTGTGCTCCCCAAGCTCCTCATCTCGACTCCCCAGGCAGCACGCTGGTGTGCTTCGGCGACTCCATCACTTACGGTGTCGGCGCTGGCGACGAGCCCACCTATCCGCAGCTGCTGAGCGAGCATCTGGGGGTCGAAGCTCTCAACGCCGGCGTCCCCGGCGACACCACCGCCGACGGGCTGGCCCGCATCGATGAGGTCTTAGATCTCGACCCGTGGCTGGTGGTGGTGGAGCTCGGGGGCAACGACCTGCTGCAACGGCGTCCCCGGGATGCGGTGGAGGCGGATCTGCGAGAGATCCTGGAGATTTTGCTGGAGGAGCGGGTGCTGCCGGTGCTGGTGAGGGTGGAGGGGCCTTTCGGCTACGACTACGGCGACCTCTTCCACCAGCTAGCGGAGGAGTATCAGCTGCCGCTCCTCGACGAGGCCTTGCCGGATATTCTTCGCTCCCCCCGCCTGAAGGCCGACCCCATTCACCCCAACGGCGCCGGCTACGAGGTCCTGGCGGAGGAGGTGGCGGATCTCCTGCGCCCCCTGATGCGGGCGCGTCGCAAGGCGCTGGCGGCATGAGCGAGTCTCCCCCGGCCCTGTCCGCAGGCATCGCTTCCGGCCGCTCCGATGATGCGCCCAGACTCTGGCGGGATCGTCTCGGCTCCGCGTCGGGAGGCTCGGTAGAAGTGCTCTTCGTCGGCCGCGGAGCCCCCAGGGATGCCCAGGCCGCTCTCGCCCTGCTAGAGCCCTCGCCGCCCCGCATCGTCTGGGCTCAACAGATTCACTCCGACCGGGTCCTCCCAGCCGGCTCCGGCGACGCCGGTGGCAGCTGCGGTGAGGGGGACGCCCTGATCACCGCCGAGGCCGACCTGGCCCTGTGCGTGGTCACCGCCGACTGCGTGCCGGTGCTCCTCGCCGGAGCGGGTGCCGACGGAATCCCTCACCTGGCGGCGGCTCACGCTGGCTGGCGGGGCATCGCAGCGGACATCCTCGCCAAGACCCTCGAGGCCCTCCCCATCCCCGCCCCTCAGCTCACCGCCTGGATCGGCCCCGCCATCGGCCCTTGCTGCTATGAGGTCGGTACCGACGTTGCCGACCAGGTGCAGGCCGCCGCTGGCCCTTCCGTCGTCCATGCTCGCCCGGGCGCCAAACCCCACCTCGACCTCCCCGCCGCCGCCGAGCTCCAACTGCGCCGCCGCGGTGTCGAGATCATCCACCGGGTCGGTCCGTGCACCCGCTGCTCCCCCGATGACCTGTGGAGCTACCGCCGCGAAGGTGCTGGCGCCGGGCGCAATCTGGCCTTCATCTGGCGCCGGAGCCAGGAAGCTTGAGCCCCGGCTCCCCCGGTTGGGGGAGGCGAAAATTCGGTCGGGTGGGGGATGCACTCAGCTTCCGGCTTCTCTAGTCTTCTTGCTATGAAGAATATTCACCAGGTCTTGTTCGTTAACGGTTTGGCGCTCCTGCTTCTGGCCTTTGCATTGTTGCAGGCTCCGAGCCTCTTTCTCTCAGCCTACCTCCTGGGCGAGCAGGGGCCCCAAGCCTTTCGGCTGGTGCTCTCCTTGGGCTACGCCATAGGCGGGCTAGGGTTCTTCTTACTGGGTTATGGGCCGAGGTGGATCGAGAGGGCACCAACCTGGAAGGTGGAGCTGGGGCTCATCGCGGGTGCGTTCTTTCTCCTGTTGGTGGCGTTCTACCGGCAGAACCACGTGCTGCAGTCCACTCCGGGGCTCTTTGTGCTCCTCGGAGCGCTGGGTCTGGTAGTTCTCAACGGGATGACCTTCATCCGCCGCCTGATCGCCTCAGGTTCCGGGAAGACGGTTGTGGGAAACCTCTGGGAAGGGCTGCCGTTGCGATATGCATCCACGATTGCAGCCCTCTTTCCCCTCATAGCTTTTCTCGGGACGGCCTTTGTCTTGGGGGCGACTTGGTTTGGTTCCGATTCATCCGGTATGGGGGCGGGGTTTCCTGGCTGGCTCTTGGGGCTCGCATGGGTAGCGGCTTTGACCGTCGCCTGGATCACCACGGCGGGGCAACGCCGAGATCTGCGGAGAATCCAAGAAGCTTTGGAGAGCTTCCTGCGTGGCGAACCCGAACCGGCGCCGATCAGCCCTCAGTCGCCGGTGGCGGCCGGTCTGTTTTCCACGGTCAACCGCTTCACGGGTACCCAAACCGGCTCGGGATCGATCCGGGATCTCTGGCTGCAGGAGCTCGCCGAGGCCGCCGCCAGCGAGGAGCGCAACCGCCTGGCTCGCGAGCTCCACGATTCCATCAAACAGCAGATCTTCAGCATCAAGATGAGCGCCGCAGCGACCGACGCGCGCTGGGACTCGGATCGGCCCGGAGCCCGGAAGAGCCTAGAGGACGTGAGAACCTGTGCTCACCAGGCCATGGTGGAGATGCAAGCTCTACTCTTGCAGCTCCGCCCGGAAGCGCTGGCAAATACCGGCTTGGTGGAGGCCTTGAAGGAGCAGTGTGAGGCCTTGGAATACCGCAGCGGGGCCAAGGTGCACTGCGAGTTTGGCAGCCTGCCGGATGAATCGGAGCTGCCGCCGACGACCCAGCAGACTCTCTTTCGCATCGCTCAGGAGGCGCTCAGCAACGTCAGCCGTCACGCTCGAGCCAGCCAGGTAACCGTGCGTTTGTGGCAAGAGGATGAATCCTTGTACCTCGCGGTGGAAGACGATGGGCAAGGCTTCGAGGTGGAGACCGCCGAGGGCGGCTTCGGGCTGCAAGGGATGCGCGAACGGCTGGAGGCCCTTTCGGGCGTGTTGAAGATTCGCTCCGCCGAGGGTGAGGGCACCCGGCTACTGGTGCAAGTGCCGTTTGTCGAGGAACCATCCGTCGAGTCTCTGGCGGGCGAGCAGGCCGAGTCTGCGGAGGCAGGTTCGGTACTCCCCTCCGGTTCCGAGGGCTTCTTCTCTCCGGCGGTCCTTCTGGGGCTTTGCGCCGCCTGGCTGCCGGGGATCACTCCGAGATCTCTGTATGGGGCCGATGAAGAAAGGCTGCTCAGTGGGACTCTCCTCTGCGTCTTGCTCGCTGCTGCCGTGATCTCCTTCGGGTGGCACCGCTGGAAGCGCCGTAGAAACAAATTCGCCGATCCCGGGGACAGCACTCCCTTCCGTCTGAGGATCTTCCTCCTGCTCTCCGCAGCCTATTGGTGGGCGCCCCAATTCTGGTGGGCCGATGCGCGTCAAGATCTTTGGGCGATTCTTGGCTCCCTGACGCTCGGCTTGGCCCTCGCCGGTCTCTCGACGGTAGCTCTGTTCCGGGCGATCCGGAGCGCGTTTCCCCGTTGGGTGCAGCGTGGTCCCCTCGAATGTCTTGTTCTGTTGGTGCCCTGGTTACTGCAAACTGTCGGGGGCACAGCGATCATTTTCTCTGCCTACTCGTGGAAGCTCTTCATGATCGCTATGGCTGGAGGCTTGATGACCTCTGCTTTGTACCTCGGTTTCGTGGCGCTCGTATGGGTGGAGCGCCGGGCGCAGCCAGGAGTCGAACATGAAGACTAAGACCCGAGTCGTGCTGGTCGACGACCATCTGGTGGTGCGCACGGGACTGCAGCAATATCTGGAGTCCTTCGCCGACCTGGAGGTGGTCGGGGTCGCCGGGAGCGGAGAGCAGGCCCTCGAAGAGATGGATAGCTGGCTGCCGGATGTGGTGGTGATGGATCTGATGATGCCCGGCGGGATCGACGGAGTCGAGACGACTGCTCGCTTGGTGGAGCGCTGGCCGGCGCTACGGGTGGTGGTCCTCACCGCCCATACCGACGATGCTCGGGTGATCGGAGCGCTCCGGGCCGGTGCCGTCGGCTATGTGCGCAAGGATGCGACGCCGGAGGTCTTCCTGACCGCGATCCGCGGTGCTGCGGAAGGTCGCACGGTGCTCGACCCTTCGGTCTCCGGAGCCGTGGTGGAGGATCTGGCGCGAAGCACTCCCCAAACCATGAAGCTCACCCCCCGGGAGATGGAAGTGCTGCGACTGGTGGCCAGCGGCTTGACCAACCGCCAGATCGCCGGCCGCCTCCACGTCGGCGAGGAGACGGTGAAGAGCCACGTGGGCAACTTGCTCTCGAAACTCGGGCTCTCGCACAGAACCCAGGCGGCGGTTTGCGCGCTGAAACAAGGCCTTCTTTCCCTCGAGGAGCTCGAGCCACCGGCCGACGCCTGACTCTCACCCTGGGCTGCTAGACTCCCTCCCAAGGATCGAGAACGAATCGGGAAGAAGCCCCTCCAAGGCGGAGGTGAGCTATGGGAATTCGATTCCCGGCTCGATGGAGAGAGCATGCACCGCCTGTATCGCCTAGCAGACGCCATCGACCGACTCAGCGAGCGGCTGGGGAGGGGGGTGTCGTGGTTGGTGTTGGCGATGGTGTTGGTGGGAGCGGCGAATGCGGTGGGGAGGTATGGCGGCCGTTTCCTGGGGATCAACCTCAGCTCCAACGCGGCGCTGGAGCTGCAGTGGTATTTGTTCAGCCTGGTCTTTCTCCTCGCCGCCGGCTACACGCTAAAGCGGGATTCTCACGTTCGGGTGGACGTGATCTATGGCCGCCTCTCCGCCAAGGCCCGGAGCTGGATCGATCTGCTGGGGGGAGTGCTCTTCCTGCTGCCGTTTTGTGTGTTTTCCCTGTGGGTCTCGTGGCCGTCGGTGCGCAATTCGTGGGCGGTGTGGGAGCAGTCGCCGGATCCCGGAGGGCTGGCCCGCTATCCATTGAAGAGCGTGATCCTGGTGGCCTTCGCCTTGCTGGCGTTGCAGGGGCTGGCGCAGGTGATCCACAGCGTGGGTGCGCTGCGCGGGGATCTACCGACCCTCGAGGTGGAGGAGGCTGACGGTCCCGCTCCGGGTTCCCGCGAGGCTTCCGGTGGGGAGCCCCATCTATGAGCCCGGATCTCCTCGGACCGCTGATGTTCCTGGCCGCCTTCGGCCTGATCTTCTCCGGCTATCCGGTGGCCTTCTCTCTAGGCGGTACGGCGCTGGTCTTCGCGGTCATCGGGGTGGAGGCGGGCTATTTCGATTGGGCCCTGCTCTTCGCCTTGCCGGAGCGCATCTTCGGCATCATGTCCAACTACATTTTGTTGGCGGTGCCGTTCTTCATCTTCATGGGCACGGTGCTGGAGAAGAGCCGCCTGGCGGAAGACCTGCTCAAGACCATCGGGCAGCTCTTCGGTCGCGCCCGCGGCGGTCTGGCACTGGCGGTGGTCTTCGTCGGGGCGCTGCTCGCCGCCGCCACCGGGGTGGTGGGAGCCTCGGTGGTGGCCATGGGGCTGATCTCGCTGCCGGTGATGCTGCGCTACCAGTACTCGCCGCGGCTCTCCGCCGGGGTGATCACCGCCGCCGGCACTTTGGGGCAGATCATTCCCCCCAGCGTGGTGCTGGTGGTCTTGGCGGATCAGCTGGGGATTTCGGTGGGAGATCTCTTCCTCGGCTCGCTGTTGCCTGGGCTCTTGCTTGCGGGGCTTTACGCCACTTATGTCGGCGGCGTGGCGATCTTCGCGCCGGCGGCGGCGCCGGCACTACCGGTGGAGGAGCAGCCGGGGTTGGGGCCGGAGCTCCTGGGCCGAGTGTTCAAGGTGTTGGTGCCGCCGCTGGTGCTGATCCTTCTGGTGTTGGGGAGCATCTTCGCCGGCGTGGCGACTCCCACCGAGGCCGGAGCCCTCGGGGCGGTGGGGGCGCTGCTCCTCGCCGGGGTCCACCGGCGCCTGACACTACCGGCGCTCAAGGCGACGCTCGACGAAACCACCCGCCTGACCTCCATGGTGGTCTTCCTGCTCATCGGCTCGACGGCCTTCACGCTGGTTTTCCGCGGGCTGTATGGAGACCTCTGGATCGAGGACATGCTCACCGGTCTTCCCGGGGGCAAGATCGGGCTGCTGCTGGTGGCCAACCTGGCGATCTTCGTGCTGGGCTTCTTTCTCGACTTCTTCGAGATCGCCTTCATCATCATCCCGCTGCTGGCGCCGGCAGCCCAGGCGCTGGGCATCGACATGGTGTGGTTCGGGGTGATGATCGGGATGAATCTTCAGACCTCCTTCCTCACCCCGCCCTTCGGTTTCGCCCTCTTCTATCTCCGCGGCGTGGCGCCGCCCTCGGTGCGCACGGCGGACATTTACCGTGGGGTCTTGCCCTTCATCCTGATCCAGCTCATCGGTCTATCGGCGCTCTTTCTCTTCCCCGAGCTGGTGACGGCTTTGGTCCCCTGAGAGCCACCGGAGCGTACCGGAGATGCTGCTGAGCGTTCGTCTGCGCCGCAGATCCTCTCGCCGCGATACAAGGGAGAGTAGCCAAGACGGAAAAATCGTGAGACGATTGACGCGTCAACTAATGACCCGAAAAGGAGAATCCCGTTGAACCTGAAACGTTTCTTCGTCGCTCCCGCCCACTCCACCTTTACGGACGTAGCGCTCTTGCTGCTTCGCTTTGTCGCCGGCCTGGCGTTCATGTTCCACGGCTGGGACAAGATCCGGCAGCCCTTCAGCTGGATGGGACCGGACGCCGCCATCCCCGGGATCTTCCAGGCGCTGGCCGCTCTGGCCGAGTTCGGCGGCGGGCTGTTCTGGATCCTCGGCGCCCTCACCGCTCTAGCCTCCTTCGGCATCGCCTGCACCATGGTGGTGGCGGTGTATTTCCACGCGGTGATCAAGGGGGATCCGTTTGTTTCCACCGGCGGTGGCTCCTACGAGCTGGCGCTGGTCTACCTGGTGATCGCCATCCTGTTCATCGCCACCGGCCCGGGCCGGTTCTCTGTGGACAACAAGCTCTTCAAGAGCTAGCTCCTCACGACGGAGCTCTTCAAGCCTGGGACCCTCGCGCCGCGTATTCCGCGTAGGCTAGCTCGGCGGTGCCGAACCAGCGGTGGCTTTGGCGGCGGAAGGTGTCCCAGGCTTCGAAGACCTTGCGGTAGGCGGGCTCGGCGCTGATCTGTTCCTGGTGCATCTCCCGGGTGGCGCCCTCGGCGGCCTGGAGGAGATCCTGAGGGAAGGGGCGGAGCTGGACTCCGGCGTCCAGCAGACGCTCGAAAGCCGGGGGATTCTGCCGGTCGTAGGCCGAGAGCATTCCCGTGGCGGCCTCCGCCGCGGCGGCCTCGAACATGGCCTGGTAGGAGGAAGGGAGTTTGTCCCAGGAGCTCTGGTGGACCAAGAACGCGAGGGCGGGGCCGGGTTCCCACCAGCCGGGGTAGTAGTAGTACTGGGCGACTTTGTGAAAACCCAGCTTCTCGTCGTCGTAGGGGCCGACCCACTCGGTGGCGTCGATGGCGCCACGCTCCAGCGCCGGGAAGATCTCGCCGCCGGCCAGCACCTGCACCGTCACCCCCAGCCGGCTCATGACCTCGCCGCCGAGGCCGGGGATGCGCATCTTCAGTCCCTGGAGGTCGGCGGCGGAGCCGATCTCGCGGCGGAACCAACCGCCCATCTGCACTCCGGTGTTGCCTCCGACGAAATTGACGATCCCAAAGTCGGCGAAGACCTCGCGCATCAACTCGAGGCCGCCGCTGTCCCGCAGCCAGGCGAGCTGCTGGCGGGCGGTGAGGCCGAAGGGGACACAGGTGTCGAAGGCCAGGGCGGGATTCTTGCCGGTGAAGTAGTAGCTCGCCGTTTGCCCGACCTGGACCGTTCCCTGCTGCACCGCGTCGAGGACTTGGAGCCCCGGCACCAGCTCGCCGGCGGGGTAGGGGCGGACCTGGAAGCGGCCGTCGGACATGGCCTCTAGCCGCTGGGAGAGCAGCTCGGCGGCGTCGTAGATGGTGTCCAGGGAGCGCGGGAAGCTGGACGCCAGGCGCCACCGGATCTGGGGCCGCGTCTGCACCGCCGGACTCTGTCCCGGTTGTCCGGCGCAGCCCGCTACCAAGGCTCCGGCGCCGGCGGTTACGGCGGTACGAATGAGCTCTCGACGCTTCATACTCGCTCCTTCCAAGACGAGACTCTTCTCTGCGGCACTCTTCGGTATTCGTCGGCACGGAAAATCCCGCCGATGCTACCACCGGATTCGAGCTCTGACCGTCCTTCTACGGGGCCGGTAGAGGTCCCGGTTCGAATCGGCTCAGGCCTCGGCACTGCTGGCCACCGCAGGCGGGCGAGCAGGAGTGGCGCGCGGAAAACTCGCTGTCGCTCAGACAGTTCCGCGCGTTTTTCCACTCCTGCTCGTGCCTGCGGCGGGCGCCTCGGGGTCTTCGCTCGATTCGAACCGGAACCTCTACCTCAGGTTGAGGGGGTTGGAGGGGCTAAGGAGAGGTAGAGACTAGGAGGAGTCTGAAGGGCCGCCGCGGAGGAAGCCGTAGACCGCGGCGCCGAGGAAGGCGCCGACGATGGGGCCGAGCCAGTACAGCCAGTGGTCGGCCCAGGCGCCGCTCACCAGGGCCGGGCCGAAGGAACGGGCCGGATTCATCGAGGCGCCGCTGGTAGAGCCGCCCCACAGGGCGCCGACGGCGACGGTGGCGCCGATGGCCAGGCCGGCCATCTGGCCCACCGCCCGGGTGTCGGTGGCCACCGAGGTGATGACGAACATGAGGATGGCGGTGAGCAAGACCTCCAGCAGCAGGCTGGCGCCGGGAGCGCCGGCGGGGAGGGTGGCGCCGAGGGTTCCCTGGGGCCCGAAGACGGCCGCCAAGGTTGCCGCGGCACCGCTGGCTCCAAGGATCTGCGCCACCAGGTAGGCGGGTACGTCGCGCCGCGGGAAGTGACGGAAGAGGGCGAAGGCGAGGGTCACCGCGGGATTGATGTGAGCGCCGGAGACGTGGCCGATGGAGAGCACCATGACCGTCACCACCAGCCCGAAGGTGAGGGAGATGCCCACCGTACCGAGACCGGCGCCGCCGGCATCGGCGACCACCGCACCGCAGCCCGCCAGCACCAGGCAGTAGGTCCCGATCAGCTCCGCCAGGGAGCGCCGGACCAAGGAGGGTTCCTGCATGGCAGCTCGGCTTCCTCAGCTAGCCAGGTCGCCGCGGGACTCGACCCATTCCCGAGTCTTTGTGTCGATGAGGTCGCGGACTCGGCGGAACTCGGCCAGGGTCTCCTCCTCCGTGCCCTCGAAGGCGGCGGGGTCGTCGAAGGGCCAGAAGAGCCGCTGGAAGGCTCCCGGCCACACCGCCGGGCAACTCTTGGAGGCGCCGTCGCAGACGATGATGATGGTGTGGACTGGAACCTTGCCCAGATACTCCCGCAGGTGCTTCGGTTGGCTTTCGCTGAGGTCGATGCCCACTTCCTTCATCACTTCGATGGTGAGCGGGTGGACCTGATCCGCCGGCTCGGTGCCGGCACTGGCCACTGGGAAGCGGCCTTGGGAGTGCTTGCGTAGGAACGCTTCGGCCATCTGGCTGCGGCAGGAGTTGCCGGTGCACAGGACCAGCGTCATCAATTGATTCTTGGACATGGTGGATTTTCTCCGTCGAGGTGTGGACAGACACCAAGGACTATAGCGAGAGGCTGCTCAAAGGATGGTGACGCTGGCGTGACGATCCGCTCTCTCCGGGGCGGGGTTGCGACCGTTTCGAGCTGTGAAGCCATCGCGGGAATGGGAAACTGGCGCTTCAGCTTTGCACGGTTTAGTATGGAATGCCCCTGGGGATATCGTCTATGGCGCGCACCGGCATCAAAATCTACGTTGTTCACGGCCACGGCTGTTCGTTCGTCGAGCCCGTGGTGAAGTACCTGCGCAGCCTTGGCCTCTACCCCATCCTTCTCCACGACGCCAGCCGCACGGACCGCAGCCTGGTGGAGCGCTTCGAGAATTTCGGCTCCAAGGCCTATGCCCTTTTTCTCGTGTCGGAGGAGGCCGGGGTGGCTACACAGGTTTCCAAAGGGGCGTCGTCGAAGGGTACCGTCCGCCGGCCGGATCCACAGTTGATCTTTCAGCTCGGTTATCTGGTGGGCAAGCTCGGGCGCCGCTTCGTCAGCGTGATCCACGAAGAGGATCTCGACGTCCCCGCCGAGCTCTCCTCTCTCCTCGCTATTCCCCTCGACCAGATCGGGATGTGGAAATACGGGTTGATCCGGGACCTCGAGGCCGCGGGCTTCGATCTCGAGGGAAAGACCGGCGGCGTTGCCGACAAGACCCGGAACGAGGAGTCAGAGACCCCGCGCCAAGGCAAGGGCTCCCTGGCCGCCCTGTGATTTAGCCTCGAGCTCCCCAGAGTTTCCTCACTCCCCCCTTTCCTCTCGGCTCCGCCGCCTCCCCGGCGTCGGGCTTCAACCCCTCCCCAGACCAGCTCCTCGACGGTAGTTCTCCCCCCTTTTGGTCCTCGGCGCTTGACAACTAGGACTGAATTGCTCCAGTATTATTCTAACGCTATTGAGACATCGTCTCAATAAGGTCTCGGGCACAGCTCGATGCAGTGACATCGAGGTCTGGACAGGCTTTAGACAGGAAGACGGCGACGACCCCTGGAACTCGGGCGGAGTCGGGGTCGCCGCCTTGAATATGGATCCGGGCCTCGGCTAGGCCGAAGTCCTTCACCACAGAGGAACTATACATGCTCGCCTTGTGGAAGTCTCGCGGCGTCCTCCCTCCTCTTCAACCCTCTCCTCGAAGATCTGACGCGCTGCTGCAGGGGCCGATTCGGGCCCTCACGCTGGCGCTTTTGTGGGGCTCCTGCGTTCTGGCAGTGCCGGCCTCCGCTGCTGCTGCGCCGTCGCCGGTAGGCGCCGGGGAGGAGTCGCCGAGCTCGGCTCAAGAGACCTCGGTTCCGCAGGACTCTGGGGCGGAGGAGCCTTCCCAGCCTGCTGCCTCCACCAGCTCCCAGGGTCCAATCTTCCAAGGCGCCGTGACGGTCACCGCCACGCGGTCGGAACGAGCCGTGGAGAAGACCCCCGGCCAGATCGAGGTGGTCGACTCCCAGGAGATCGAGGAGCTGGGCTACACCGGCATCGCGGATCTGACCCAATTCATGCCCGGCGTCTATGTCGAGGGTGATCTGACCCGCTTGGGCGTCAGCGGCTTCAATATCCGCGGCGTCGGCGGCAATCGGGTGCTGACTCAGATCGACGGCATTCCCACCGCCGAACAATTCGACTTCGGCCCTTTCAGCGTTACCCAATACAGTCTCGACGTGGCGGCTTTGGAGCGCCTGGAGGTGGTGCGTAGCGCCGGCTCGGCTCTCTACGGCAGCGACGCCTTGGGGGGCGTCGTTTCGCTGGTCACTCGCAGCCCCCGCAGCTACCTGGGCAGCCGACCTCAATATCTCGGCTTCCGGGCGGGCTATGACAGCCGGGGGGACGAAAGCTCCGGCACCCTGGTCTACGCTCGGGGCAACGAGCGCTGGCAGGGTTCGGTGGTTTACGGCCACCGCGACGGTCACGAGCTCGACAACCAGGGTGAGGTCGCCACCCAGGATTCCTCCCGCACCGAGCCCAACCCCATCGACCGGCGCTCCGACAATCTGCTCGCCAAGGTCGACTTCACGCCCGGGGACCGCTCCGTTCTCGGCCTCACCCTGGAGCTCTTCGATGCTCAGGCGGAGACCGAGGTGTTCAGCAGCCGCGCTCCGGGGTCGCCCTTCGCCAGCGCCATCCTCGACTCCGACGGCGAGGACGAGCAGGATCGTCGGCGGCTGAGCCTGGAGCAGTCCTACGTCTGGGAGAGCTTCGCGGCGGATTCCCTGGTCTGGAAAGTCTACTGGCAGGATGCGGAGACGTCCCAGCGCACCGTCGAGATTCGGGATCCGGCGGTGGGGACCGCTCTGAGGGACGGCCTCCTGGCCTTCGAGCAGGACAGTCTAGGGCTCGAGGTGGAGCTCTTCAAATCCTTCGACGAGGACGCTCGCCGGCGCCTGACCTACGGCGCCCTGGTACGGCGGGATCATTGGGACGGGCTGCGGGACCGCACCGAGACGGTGATCGCTACCGGCGAACCGGTGCCCACCACTTTGGCGTTGCCCACCAAGTACTTCCCGGAGAGCACGGTGGAGGAAGTCGGCGCCTTCGCCCAGGCGGAGCTGGAGCTTTTCGGCGGCCGCCTCAACCTGATTCCGGGGCTGCGCTATGACCGCTTCGACCTCGATCCCAACGAGAACGATCAGATCTTCCTCGACGGCAACCCCGGCCAGCCAGTGCCGGAGGGGCTGGTGGATGAAGCCCTGTCGCCGAAGCTGGGAGCGGTGCTCGCCTTGGGTGGCAAGGTCTCGGCCTTCGCCCAATACGCCCGCGGGTTCCGCGCGCCGCCCATGACCGCGGTGAACAACGGGTTCACCAATCAAGCCGGCGGCTACCGCACGCTGCCCAACGCGGATCTCCAGCCGGAGACCAGCGACAATTTCGAGGTCGGGCTGCGGGCCAGCTTCGCCCGCGGCAGCTTCAGCATCACGGCTTTCGAGAATCGCTTCGACGATTTCATCGACACCGTCACCCTGGGCTTCAATCCGTTCCTCGGCTTGATCGAGTTCCAGCCGCAGAACATCGACGAGGTGGAGACCTCGGGCATCGAGGTGGCCGGCGACCTGCGGCTGGCCAAGGCCTGGAGGATCCGCGGTGCCTACAGCTCCGTCGAGGGCGACAACGTCACCGCCGGCGAGCCGCTGGAGTCCATCGCACCGCCGCGGCTGGTCACCGGCCTACGCTACGTGCGACCTTCGGGACGCTGGGGCGCCGAGCTGGTGGGCACCTTCGTCGACTCCAAGGACGCGGAGGACCTGCCGTCCGACTCGACTCAATTCCAAGCGCCCTCTTACCAGGTGGCGGATCTCTCCGCCTGGTTCTCCCTCACCTCCCGACTGAAGCTGCAGGTTTCCGGCTGGAATCTTACCGACGAGACCTACTGGCAGTGGGCCTACGTGCGCGGCCAGTCCGCCGGCTCCGACGCCCTGGGCCGCTACACTAGTCCTGGCCGAAGCTTCGGCATCCAGCTGCGGGCCTCCCTGTAATGATCTGCAAGGAGCTCGCCCGTGAGGCTGAGCTCCGTATGAGAAGGAATCATCATGAAGTATCTCGAATCATTCCGCAGGCTCGTCGAGGGACCTGCTCTCGCGGCGCTGACTCTCTTGGTGTCGTTCTTCCTGATGCCCGCAGCGCCTGCCATGGCTGAGGAGAGCGTCATGCTCTCTCCCATGCCCGAGGCGGTGGCCAGCTTCGGCGGCGCGGTGGCCGGGGACTACCTCTACATCTACGGTGGCCACGTCGGGGAGACCCACGAACATTCCATCGAGAACCTCAGTCACCACTTTCGCCGCCTCGATCTGCGCTCCGAGGGAAGCACCTGGGAGGATCTGGGAGAGGTCCAGGGCCTCCAGGGCATCCCGTTGGTGGCCCACGGTGACCGGGTGTGCCGGGTCGGTGGCCTCACCGCTCGCAACTCCCAGGGAGACGAGGAAGACCTGATTTCCATCGCCGAGGTGGCCTGTTATGAGCCCGGCGAGGAGCGCTGGGTCGAGCTGCCGCCGCTGCCCTCGGGCCGCTCCTCCCATGATGCGGTGGTGATGGGAGACACGCTCTATGTCGTCGGCGGCTGGCAGCTGCGGGGAGCGGAGCAGGAGCCGGTGTGGCACGACGAGATGGTGATGCTCGACCTGTCGGCGGAGGAGCTCCAGTGGGTCGCCCGGCCTCAGGGGTTCCAGCGCCGTGCCTTGGCGGCGGCCGCTGCCGGGGGCAAGGTCTACGCTCTGGGAGGCTTGAGCTCCGACGGCACCAGCCGCCGAGTCGACGTCTTCGATACGGCTACCGGAACCTGGAACCCGGGCCCGCAGCTGCCGGACATGGGCGGCCGCATGAGGGGCTTCGGGGTCTCCGCCTTTGGCGTCGACGACCATGTCTTCCTCTCCGGCGCCAACGGCCGGATCCACGTCCTGGAGCCGGGTTCCGAGACCTGGCGGCAGGACCTCGGGCAGCTGCAACAACCGCGCTTCTTCCACCGGCTGCTGCCCCACGGCGACCGGCTGCTCTTCGTCGGCGGCGCCAGCCGCGAGGGACACCTCGCCAGCGTCGAGAGCCAGAGTCTGACGGCGCTACTGGCCGCGAAGGGGGAAGCAGGCCCGGCGCGGGACGTGGAGGAGCCAGCTGCCGACGGGATGGAGGCTGAGGCCGAGATGGAAGCGGAGAAGGAGACCGCGTCCTGGCCCGGCTTTCGCGGTGCCGGCGACGGTGTCGTGCGCTCCGAGGCCATGCCCATGGAGTGGTCCCCGGAGCACAATGTGGCCTGGCGGGCTTCCCTGCCCGGCTACGGCCAGTCGTCGCCGGTGGTCTGGGGCCAGCAGGTCTTCGTCACCTCGGTGGAAGGTGAGGAGAAGGAGAGCCTGATCCTCTCCGCCCTCGACCGTGGAACCGGAGAAGTCCGCTGGCGCCGGCTCTTCGACGCCAGCCAGCGCATTCCCTCCAGCAACATGGTGAGCAAGGGAGCGCCCACCCCGGTGGTGGACGGCGAGGGAGTCTACGCATTTTGGGAGAGCGGGGACGTGGTGGCGTTGGATCACCGCGGCGAAACCCGGTGGCAGCGCTCCCTGACCCGGGAGCACGGTGAGTTCGAAGGCAATCATGGAGTGGGTAGCTCGCTGGTGCAGACCGACGAGGCGGTGATCGTGCAGGTGACTCACGAAGGGCCGTCTTACTTCTTGGCGCTGGACAAGGGGACGGGAGAGACCCGCTGGATGGCGGAGCGCCCGTCGAAGGTTGCCTGGACCACGCCGGTGGTGGTCTCCGCTGCGGATCGAAACCTTTTGGTGAGCAGCGCCGCGGGCCGGGTCGAGGCCCTGGACGCGGCCACCGGCGAGCGCCTCTGGCAGGTGGAAGGCATCGAGAAGAATCACGTGCCGTCGGTGGTCGTGGCGGGAGATCTGGTGGTGGCGGCGAGCTCCGAGGCCGGCCAGAGCCTCGCCTTGCGCCCCGTGGCGGCGGGCGGTCCGGGCAAGGCGGAAGTCCTGTGGCACGCCGAGGGCGTGTCCTCGGGCTTCGGTTCGCCGCTGGTGATGGGCGACTGCGTGCTCTTCGTCAACAAATCCGGCGTGGCCCACTGTGTCGACCGCCAGGACGGCCACCTACGCTGGCGCCATCGTCTGGGCGCCGCCTGCTGGGCGTCCCCCATCGCCGCCGGCGACTACGCGTTTTTCTTCACCAAGGAAGGCACCACCGCAGTGCTCAAGCCCACTGCCGAAGGTCCGGGCCCTGTGGCGGAAAACTCTCTCCCCACCGACGACACCGTCTACGGCGTCGCCGCCATCCCCGGCGCCTTCTTCGTCCGCACCGGCAGCGAAATCCTCCGCATCGGTCTCGACACTCCTTCTGCCCCCGAGCCTTCCGGCGATGCGGTGGTGGCGCGGCGGGAGCCCTGAGTCAGCCTTTTCTGTCGAAAGCTCCGAGGAGCCTCACGTCGCGAGGACCGTTGGTCGGCCTGGGATAGCCTGGCCAGCTTGCGACGAGCTTGCCTGCGGCTGGAGCTCGATCTTGAGCTCCATGTCCAGGGCTCGGGCGAGCCGCACCATGGTGGCGATGGTGAAGTTGCCGTCGCCGCGCAGGATCTTGGTGATGTAGGCGGGGGAGGTTTCCAGCCGCCGGGCGAGCTCGGACCGGGAGACCCCCTCGCTCTCCATCCGCTGGAAGATCGCTTCGGTGAAGTCCTGGACGACCCCAGCGGCCCAGTAGTCGTCATGGCTTTCGGCGTTGCGGTAGAGATCATCGAAGTTCTTGGGCTTCATGGGGCTGCTCCTTCCACTCTCAAGTTGCCTCGTCTCTTTGCTTCCAGATACCGGCGGCGCATGGTCTTGGCTCTTTCCAGCTCTGCGCGGGGAGTCTTCTGCTGCTTCTTTACGAAGCCGTGGCTACACAAGACCAGCTTTCCCTCATCGTAGAACCAGAGGACCCGGAGCCGCCCTTGGATGAACTCCCAGACCCCCGGGTCCAGCTGGTGAGAGATCTCGGTGTTCTTGGGTGGACCTAGGCTTGCAACCCGAGCAAGAAGCCTCAGCATCCGACGTCCGTCTTTGGCTAGTTGGCCTTCTAAGCTGGTGAGAAAATCCAGTAGCGGGCAGTCTCCTCTTTCCGTACACATCGCCAGCACGCGCCAGTTCTCGGCGCGGACGGTTTGAAGCTTCATTTTAACCTCCAGGTTCATATTCGGCAACTCGGCTGGGGTAGTAGCGACAGCTCTATCGAGCTTCGCGACCGTTGGTCAAACCTAAGTCGCTTATCGAGCTCAGGAGGCGGAAAGGATGGCAGACTGGCGAGAGATTGCTGAAAACCGATGGGGGGATTGGCGGGAGCCCTGAGTCAGCTCAATCCGCCGGAAACACCCGAAACGCCTTCTCGCGCAGCCGCACCCGCACGGCGGTGCCGGTGGTGGAGCTGGCGGAGGAGAGTTGGCGGACGTGGACGTGCTCGCCGTTTTCCAGGTGGATCTCCGACAGTAGATCGTGGCCGAAGAAGCGTCGGCGGACGACTTCGCCGGGGAGACCTTGATCGTGGCCGGCGGGCATCACCAGCAGGTCCTCCGGGCGTACGAAGAGGCGGCCGGGACCGTCGGGGGCGTCGCTGAAAGCGGTGCCGAAGGAGGAGCGCACCACGCCGCCGCTCACCGTGCAGGGCACCAGCTGGCCGTCGCCCAGGAAGCGTGCCACTGCCAAGGTCTCGGGATGGTGATAGATGCGCTCCGGCGGCCCCTCCTGGAGGATGCGGCCGTCGGCCATCACCGCCACCCGGTCGGCGACGCTGAGGGCCTCCTCCTGGTCGTGGGTAACCAGCACCGCGGTGGTGCCGGCGGCCTCCAGGATGCTCCGCACCTCTTCCCGCAGCCGCTGGCGGAGGGCCGCGTCGAGATTGGCGAAGGGCTCGTCCAGCAGCACCATTTCCGGTGCCGGGGCGAGGGCCCGGGCGAGGGCGACCCGCTGTTGCTGGCCGCCGGAGAGCTCGTCGGGGAAGCGCTCCGCCAGATGTTCCAGGCGTACCAGCTGTAGCACCTCCTGGGCGCGGGCCTGCTCCCGGCGGCTGAGGCCGTAGAGCACGTTCTGTTGCACCGTCAGATGGGGGAAGAGGGCTCCTTGCTGGAAGACCATGCCCACCCGCCGGCGTTCCGGCGGCACCCAAGTGATGTCGTCCGCCACAACCCGGCCTTCGATCTCGATGCGCCCGGAGCTCAGGGGCTCGAAGCCGGCGATGGCCCGCAGCAGGCTGGTCTTGCCGCAGCCGCTGGCGCCCACCAGGGCCAGCAGACAGCGTTCCGGGACCTCCAGGTGGGCGCCGGCGACGGCGACGGTGTCTCCGTAGCGCACCCACAGATCTTCGATGCGCAGAATCGGGGAAGAGCTCATGCTTCGAGCCCTCCCGAGCTCTTGTCCTTCCCGAGGCTCTTCCGAGGCTCCAGGGACGGCCGGATGATCAGCGCGTAGACCGGCGGGGCAGAGACCAGAATCAGCCATAGGGCGGGCAGGGAGGCTTCACTGTAGATGCCCTCCGCGGCGGTGCTCCAGATGCGGGTGGCGAGGGTCTCGAAGCCGATGGGGCGCAGCAGCAGGGTTGCCGGCAGCTCTTTGAGGGCTGTGAGGAAGACCAGCGCGGCGCCGGCGACGAGGCCGGGGCGCACCAGCGGCACGGTGATGGTGGAGAGCACCTTCAACCCGTTCTTGCCCAGGCTGCGGCCGGCTTCCTCCAGCGCCGGGGACACGCTTAGCAGGGAGCCTCGGAGGGCCGCCAGTGCCTGGGGCAGGAAGCGCACCACGTAGGCCGCCACCAGTACTGCCAACGTTTGGTAGAGCGGCCGGGCGAAGCGGCTGGTGAAGAAGACCAGGGAGAGGGCGATGACCAGTCCCGGCAGCGCGAAGCCCGCGGATGCCAGGCGCTCCACGACCTTGGGCAGGCGGCCGCCGGAGCGCACCGCCCAGGCCGCCACCGGCAGCGCCAACACCACCGTCACCAGCGCCGCGGCGGCGGAGGTGCCCAGGGAGTTGACGGCGGCCTGACCGGCGCTGCCCAGGCTGCGGCCGAGCCACAATCCGCGCAAGCCCCAGAAGGTCACCACCCCCAGCGGCAGGACGAGGGTGAGCATCGCCAGGGACGTGGTGAAGAGCAGCGCGGGCCAGCGCCAGCGCCCCAGCCGCAGCATCGGTGCCGGCCGTGAGGGGCGTGGGGGCAGGGGACGGCTGCGGCGCAGAAGCCAGGCTTCCAGGGCCAGCACGCCCAGGCTGGTCGCCACCAACACCGTGGCCAGCGCCGCGGCGACGGAGCGGTCGAAGAGGCTTTGATAGGCGCTGTAGATGGACAGGGTGAAGGTCGGGAAGCGCACGATGGAGACGGCGCCGAAGTCCGAGAGCACGTAGAGGGCCACCAGCAGACCGCCGCCCACCAGTGCCGGGCGGAGCTGCGGCAGGATGACTCGGAAGAAGGACTCCCAGCGTCCGCGGCCGAGGGCTCGGGAGCTTTCCTCCAAGGCCGGGTCGATGCGCTCCAGAGCCGCCACCACCAGCAGGTAGATGTAGGGATAGGTGAAGAGGCCGAGGGCCAGGAGGGCGCCAGGGTAGCCGTAGGCGAGGTCCGGCAGCCGCTCGATCCCCAGCGGTGCGAGCCAACCTTGAAGATAGCCTCGCGGCCCCAGCACCGCCACCAGCGCGAAGGCGGCGACGTAGGACGGGAAGACCAGGGGCAGGGCTCCCAACACCGCCCACAGCCGGCGGCCGGGAAGGTCCGTCCGGCTCACCAGCCAGGCCAGGGGCAGAGCGAGGGCGAGGCTCAGGGCCACCACCCCGGCCATCAAGAGCAGGGTGTTGGTCAGCAGCTCGAAGGTGGTGGCGGAGAAGACCCTTTGGAGGTAACTCTCCAGCCCCGCCTGGCCGGCGCGCAGGAAGATGTAGACCAGAGGGAGGACGGCGAAGGTCGCCACCAGGCAGGCGGGAATGGCGAGCAGCCCGCCACCGCCGCGGGCTCCGGACCGGCCCCAGCGGCGCACTCCTCGCCGAGCCACCCCGGCGGCGGGGAGGGAGGCGGCGGATGCGGGAGGGGCGGCCAAGAGGTCGGTTCTCCGAGGCCTAGGGCAGCAGGCCGCTGGCCCGGATGGCTTCGAGGGTTTCCTCGAGCACGGCACCGGCGTCGGCGAAGTCGACCCGAGTGTTCTTCAACTCCGAGAGCGGCGGTAGGTCTACCGCGGCGGCGACTCCGGGCACCAGCGGGTACTCGAAGGTCTCCTGGGCGAAATACTCCTGAGCCTCGTCGGAGACAAGGAACTCGAGTACCGCCCGGCTGGCCTCGGTGTTGTGGAGCATGCCGACGCCGGCCAGGTTGACGAAGCTGGAGACCGGCCCCTCGGGCATGAAGAAGTTGGCTCCGGGGGCATCCGGGCGTTCCGCCAGGGCTCGCCAGAGGTAGTAGTGATTGACCAACCCCCACTCGATCTCGCCGGCCAGCACCGCTTCCACGATGGGGCTGTTTTTGGGATAGAAGCGCGGCTCGTTGGCGTTCATGCCGCCGAGCAACTCCTCCAGCGCGTCGGGCCCCCGGGCGGCGCGGTAGGCGGCCATGTGAGCCTGGAAGGAGGCGTTGGTGGGGGCGATGCCGAAGCGGCCCTTGTAGCGCGGGTCGGTCACCGCCTCCAGGCTCTGGGGCAGATCTTCCGGTTGCACCAGCTCGGTGTTGTACACCACCGTCCGGGCACGGCCGGAGAGGCCGACCCAGTCTCCCTTGGGGGAAGCATAGGCGGCGGGCACGCGGTCGAGAACGGTCTTGGGCAGCGGCAGCAGCTGCTGAGCCGACGACAGGGCGCCGAGGGCGGCGGCATCCTGGGAGATGAAGAGGTCCGCCGGCGTGGCTTCGCCCTCTTCCATCAGCGTCGCAGCCATCTCGGCGGTGGAGCCGTAGCGCACCTGGATTTCGATTTCGTTGTCTTCAGCGAAGCGGTCCAGCAGCGGTTTCACCAGGCTCTCATTGCGGCCGCTGTAGATGGTGACGGTCTGGGGCTCGCCGGCGGTTTCCGCTTCCTCGCTGGGGGCGGCGCAGGCGCCGGGAAGCAGGAAAAGGCCGAGGAGCAGAACGGAGCAAAGGGTGCGCAACATATCGATCACTTTCTAGGTTAGGTCTGGGGCTGAATCAGAACGTGGCGGAGAAGCCCACCAACAGGGTCCGCGGCAGCCCCGGGCGCAGGCCGTAGGGTCGCCGCGAGGCGATGTAGGTCTCGTCGGTCAAATTGCGCAGGCTGGCGAAGATCCGGTAGCGGGACAGCAGGGTGTAATCCGCCGACAGGTCGAAGAGGACTCGGGAGTCGGTGCCTTCATCGCTGGGGACGGCGCCCTGCCCCGGGGTGGTGCGCATGGCGGCCTGGTAGTTGGCGTTGAGGTGCAGACCCCAACGGGAAGCCACCACGCCGACGGAGGCGTTGAGCTGGTTCTCCGGCAGGTAGGGCAGCTCGTCACCAGCCTCCACCTGCGGCTCCCAATCGGCGAAGTCACTCTCGAAGCTGGTCTTGAATTCCGACTGCGTGTAGGTGTAGGCCAGCCGCAGGGGAACCGACACCGGCCAGTGACGGGCGCCGCCGAGCTCGTAGCCGGCGGAGATTTCCAGCCCCTGGACGTCCACCGCGCCGCCGTTGAATTGGTCGCCGGCGGTGCCGCCGCCCCCGGCCACGGTCTCGGTGCCCAGCAGATTCTCGTAGTCGTTGAAGAAGCCGATGACCTCGAAGCTCAAGGGGCCGCGGTTGCGCCGCCAGCCGAGCTCGTAGTTGGTGCTCTTCTCCGGATTGGTCTCCGGAGCGGCGCCGGCGCCGGGGGGCGCGAAGCCGCGGTGGATACCGGCGAAGACGCGATCCGAGGTGTTGATCTGATAGTCGACGCCGATGCCGGGGATCCACACGTCGACGCCGTTCTCCCGCACTCGGGTGGGGCCGGCGCTACGGGTCGGGTCGTCGCCGGCGAAATCCCGGCGGGTGAAGTCGATGGTCTCGAAGCGCACTCCCGGGGTCAGGGTCCAATCGCCGAAGGTGATGCGGTCCTGGGCGAAGAAGGCCAGGGCCTGGGCGTCGCTGACGCGGTTGCTCTGGCTGCCGGGAGCTCCGATCTGGCCCAGCACCAGCCGGCCGTCGACCATCTGGTAGAGGTCCTCCGCCTGCAGCCGATCCTCTTCGTCCTCGTGGTAGCGCACGCCGAACTCCATGGCGTGACGAACGCGGCCGGTGTTGTGGGTCACGCCAAGCACCGATTGAATGCCCCGGGAGTAGTAGTTGCGATTGTTGTGGCG
>JAXHTF010000052.1 GCA_034211275.1 Acidobacteriota bacterium | reverse complement strand
ACCGAGGTGCTGCGGGTGATCATGATCACCGGCACCGAGGGGCGCCGGCGGTGAATCTCCGGCACCAGCTCGGTGCCGTCCGCATCCCCCAACATCACGTCCAGCAACACCACATCCGGCGCCTGGTTCTCGAGCACCCGGCGCAGCTGCTGGGCGCTGCCGACGCTGTGGGCAGAGTATCCCCAGCGGCGCACGTGGACCTCGGTGAGGGCGGTGAGATCCGGATCGTCGTCGACGATGAGCACAAGTGGCTTGCTGGGAGGCTTGATAGGGGGCTGAATCGGTTGTCGGCTCATGTTTGCTCTCCCTCCCGGGTCGTGTTCTTCGTGCCCAAGCCCCAGGAAATCACCACCTGTTGCACCTCCTTGCCCAGCCGCTCCAGCAGCGGCTCGAGGTGCGGACCGGTGCCCTGGAGGGCCGCCCGCTCCAGCCGGTCCGCAAAGGTGTAGATGGAGGTGAAGCCGTAGGTTCCGGCGGTACCGGCGAGACGATGGATGCCGGCCTGGAACTCTTCCCAGCGCTGCTCCCGGAGAGCCTGGCGCAGATCGTTCACCACTTGGGGCAGCCCCGCCAAATAGCCGCGGGCGAGCTTGGCCACCTCGCGGTCGATCTCGTCCGTGGAGGCCGCCACGGCGGTGGAGATCCGCTCCGAGCCCGCGTCTCCCCCCTCCGGCAGGGGCATCGGAATGGTCTCCGACGAGGAGCGTTGGTCCGGTCTTCGGGCCTCCGCCAGCAAGCGCCGCAGCAGACGGAAGAGCTCTTTGAAATCGATGGGCTTGACCAGATATCCGGTACACCCCGCCTCCAAGCAGCGCTCCCGATCCCCCTGCATGGCGGCGGCGGTCAGAGCCACCACGGTGGTCTGGAAACCCCGGCGGCGCAGCTCTTTGGTGGCGGCCAGACCGTCCAGGCGCGGCATCTGCCAATCCATCAGGATGAGATCGAAGTGCTGCCGAGTCGCCAGCTCCACCGCTTCCTGACCGTCCCGAGCGGTGACGCAGGAGAGCCCCCAGCGCTCGAGCATGCGCACGCAGAGCTCTAGCAGATCCAGCGAGTCGTCGGCGATGAGCACCCGCCCCTCCAGCGGCGGCGCCGCCGAGGGGGACAGATCTTCCTCGATGGAATCCGCCGGGTGGGGCTTCTTGGACCACCGTTGACACCCCGTCACCGGCACCCGCACGGTGAAGGCGGAACCAGCTCCGAGGCGGCTCTCCAGACGTACCGCTCCTCCCATCAGGGAGACCAGCTGACGGGTGATGGCCAGGCCCAAGCCAAAGCCGCTGCCCCCGTGACTGGAGGTCTCCAGCTGGGTGAATCGCTGGAAGATCTTTTCTTGATCCTCGGGACGAATCCCCGCCCCCGTGTCGCGCACCACGAAGACCAGCTCCGCCGTCTCCGGTTTCTGCCCGGCCTTGACCCCTGGTGCCTCGACGGTCAGCCGCACACCGCCTTCGTCGGTGTAGCGCAACCCGTTGCTCAGCAGATTGGAGAGCACTTGCCGCAGCCGGGTGGCGTCGGCGGTGAAACGCCAGGGCAGCCGGCCCAGGGTGCGCAGCTCCAGGTCCAAGCTCGCCTCCTCCGCCAGCGGCCGGAAGGACGAGTCCAGATCCTCCAGCAGCTCCGCCAGCTCGCAGCGTCGCTCGTTGAGCTCCAAGCGCCCGGCCTCGATGCGGCTGATGTCCAGGAAGTCTCCCAACAAGCGGCTCAGGTGGGTGCAAGCGCGGCGGATGATGTCCAGGTAGCGCTGATGGTCCTCCTCGGGAACGCGAGGATCCTGCAGCAGATCCAAATATCCCAGGATCACGCCCAGAGGGCTGCGGATCTCGTGGCTCAACACCGCCAGGAAGCGGGTCTTGGCCTGGTTGGCAGCGTCCGACTCCTCCTTGGCTTCCTGTAGCTGGTGAGTGCGCAGGGCGACCCGTGTCTCGAGCTCGGTGAACGACTCCCGAAGCTGCTCTGTCATGGCGTTGAAGGCCTGCCCCAGATCTCCCAGCTCGCGGATGTTGCTCACCGGCACTGCCTGCCCCAAATGGCCTCCGGCAATGGCCTGGGAGGCCTGCCGCAGGCGCCTGATGGGGCGGGTGATCAGGCCCGCCGAGAGCACGCTGAGCAACACCGCCAGCAGCACGGCGCCGAGGCTGAGCCACAGCGTCGTAGAGGAGCTCCCCCGCATCAGCCCGGAGAGCTTCGCCTCCGGAAGCACTACCACCGTCAACCAATCCAAGCCCCGGGGATCGTAGAAAGGAGCGACGTGGAGGTAGTAGGTCACGCCGTCGAGCTCGAAGGACTCCTGGGCCGGTCCGTCGATTTCCTGCAGCCCCCCTTCCCGCTGCTCGAGAAAGCCGGCGGTGGCACCGAGCAGCGCCGAAGTGCTCTCCCTCGCCCGCAGCCTCCGCCCCCGGGGATCCTGCGCCGCCAGATAGGGGCGCTCGCCGGTGGAAGTGGCGATGAGGAAGCCGCTGCGGTCGACGATGAAGGTCAACTCACCGTGACCGGTATCCAGCTGCCGCAGAAACTCGCCCACTCGCCGGAGGGTCAATTCCACCCCCAGCACCCCCAACAACGAGCCATCGGGGCGATAGACCGGCTTGCTGGCGGTCACAACCAGATTCTCCTCGGCGAAGAAAGGATAGACCTGGTTCCACACCGGCCGCCCCGACTGCACCGCCTCCTCGAACCACGGATGCTGGCGTGCGTCGAAGCCTGGAGTGGTCTCGAGCAGCTCGCCCCGCCCGCCAGCTCCCGCCGCCTCGTATCGATAGCGGGTGCCGGCGACCAGACCGAGCTCCGGATCGAGGGTCGTAGAATCCACCACCAGCGTGCCGTTCAAGCTCCGGCCGGCCTCGGCGACACCGCCCTCGGTTGTGGCAAAGAAAATTGAGTTGAGAGAGTCGAAGACCTGTAGTTGATGCCAGAAGTGACGGTTCAAGGCCTCCGCATCGGCAGGCTCCAGCTGCCCCAGGACCAGCGCATCGGCGTTGAGCTCGTTGACCCGGTGGGGAATCTCCAGGTGGGAGTCCAAGAATTGCCAGATCCGCTGATTGAGGTCGCTCCGCAGCTGAGCCGCCACCGGCTCCACCGCCCGATGACCGCTGCTCAGAGCCAGCCACAGCATCGCTCCGACGACGATCACGAGCTGCAGTAAGAAGGGGATCACCAACACAAGCCCCAACGGCACCTTCCGCCGCCCTCGCAACACCCGAAGCCTCCTGAAACCTCTAGTCAACCCTTGATGCTTTAAACAACCCACTCATATTCTGATCAATCTACCAGAACGGTTTGAGAATGCCCGATCGAAAGATGTTAGATTCCGCAACTTGCAGGGCCTACCGTGTTGTTTTTCCGACAACCAACGAAGCAACTCCCCGTCCCTGGACTCGTACAACAAGCTGACACCTTCCCCGAGAGATTCATGACCTCCAGCACCCCCAGGCCCCGCCGCAACGACAAGCTTTTCCTGCTCCTCGCCCTCTATGTTTCCCAGGCCATCCCCCTGGGCTTCTTCCTCACCGCCATGCCGGTGATCCTGCGCCGCTCCGGGCTGTCGTTGGAGAACGTCGGCCTGTTCAGCGCCATCGCCTTCCCGTGGCTGATCAAATTCCTCTGGGCGCCGCTCCTGGACCGCTGGTCGCCGGGCCGGCGGCGGTATCTTTCCTGGGTCACGCCGCTGCAGGGCGCTGCGGTGATCATGGTGAGCGTTCTGGCCTTCCTCGATCTGGGCACCCAGCTGCCTCTGGTGATCGGGGTCTCGGCCCTCTTCATGCTGCTGGCGGCGACCCAGGACATCGCTTCCGACGGGCTGGCGGTGACCATCCTGCGGCGGGGGGAGCGAGGCCTCGGCAACGGCCTCCAGGTGGGCGGCTACTACCTGGGGCAGATCCTCGGCGGTGGATTGATCCTGGTGATCTTCAGCCGCTTCGGCTGGACGGTGGCGGTGCTGGCCATGGCGGCCTTCCTCACCCTACCGCTGCTGCCCGCCGCGCGCTATCCGGAACCGGTGACGAGGGACCCCCAGATCGAAGGCCTGGGCATGGCCAACCTGGTGCGCTTCTTCCGCCGTTCCGGCTCCCTGCGCTGGAGCGCCGTGGTGGTGCTCTTCCGCACCGGCGAGACCATGGCCACCTACGTGTTCAACCAGATGATGGTGGATCTCGGCGTCGGCCTCGCCACCATCGGCTGGATCTCCGGCATGATCTACGCCGCCGGCGCCCTCGGCGGAGCGCTCCTCGGCGGCGTGCTGGCCCAGCGGCTGGAACGCCGCCGCGCCCTCACCACCTTCGCCACCCTGCAGGCGGCGGCCACCGGCGGTTACGTCCTCGCCGTCGGCGGCCAGATCTGGCTGCTGGGCGTCGCCGCTTTCGTCATGGCCTTCACCGGCGGCATGGCCACCACCGCCCTCTACACCAGCATGATGGACGCCAGCTCCCAACGCTCCGCCGCCACCGACTTCACGCTGCAGCAATCCCTCAGCGCCTTCGGCCCGCTGGCGGGCACCGCCCTCTCGGGCTTCAGCGCCGCTCATCTGGGCTTCGCCGGCCACTACGTCCTGTGTGCCCTGGTCACCCTCACCACCGTCGCCCTGCTCCTCGGCACCACCCTGCCCCGGCAGCCGGAAGCCTCCCTGGCGGAGCCTGCTGGGGCTAGGGCTGGAGCTTGAAGGTTCCCAATCCCGGCTGCTAGCTACTGGGTGCCAGCTACCGGGTGCTAGCTACGGGCCGAAGCGATAGCTGACTCCGACCTGGGCCTCGGTGACCCACTGGTCTTCCGGCCGGTTCTCCAGCCAGCGCCCGGCGATCCGGGCGTCGAGATACCAGCGGTCGCTGAACGGGATCTCCACTCCCAAGCCGGCGGACGGGGCGAAGGTGTCGCTGTCCAGATCACCGCCCTCGAAACGCCACCCCGGTCCGGCGAAGAAGAAGCCTCGGAAGCGATTCTCCGTCCTCCCCCAGCGGCGCACCCAGAGCAGGTCGGCCGTGACGACGTCACCCTCTGCGGCGGGCTGCTCATCGCCCCCGAAGTCACCGCTGGAAGGGTCGCCGTTGAAAGGGTCGCCGGAGCGCTTCCCCTGCCCCACTGCAGCGACGGCCTCCACCGACGAGCGGCTGGACAGGCCGAATCCGAATCGAATTCCGAACAGCGCCTCCTGGTCGACCACCGCATCATCCAGGTTGAAGCTGGTGAAGATCCCGACGGAGGGCGGGATGGGCGGACCGCTGCCGGGGCCGGGGTCCACGAGGATGGACGGGTCGTGGATGCCGTCGGTGGTGTACTGCTTGTCACAGTCGAGCTCGACCCGGGCCCCGACTTCCAGCCGGGTCTCGTAGACGGCGAAGGGATCGGCCCGCTCACAGCGGGCGTAGACCTCGCAGATCTCGCTGAGGAAGCGCTCACCGGCCTCGCAGGCCGACTCGACTCGCTCCGGCGAGACCATCGACGGGATCACGATGACACCGCGCTGGGAGTAGGCCGAACCGGAGGCCGATTTGACGTCCTCTACCGGATACCACGTACTGCCGGGCGCCCCACCCGGGGAACCGCCCAGGGGCTGATCGACGGGCCGGAAGGTGAAGTCGGTGGGGCCGGTTCCGTCCGGGCATGACATCCCCACTTCCAGAACGACGTCGTCGCCGTCGCGAAGAGCGTCCTCGCAGTGGATCGACTGTCCTGCCGCCGGCCCGGCGCTGACGACGCCCCAGCCGAGGATCAGCAACAGCAGATAGCTCTTGCGCCACAGGGCCAACATTGTCCGCCACCAACGCCAACTCAATCCCTCGAGCATCCTCGCAGCCGTTCCTAGGCCCATGGGCTTTCTCCTTTTCGGTTCTACGGGGGGCAAGATTCGCGGGGGGCAGACTTCTCGGAAGGCAGAGATCGCGGAGCAGCCCATCATCCCGGCCGGCGGCGCAATCGCTTCACCACCACCAGCCCGGCCAACACTAGGCAGACCACCAGGGCCAGCAGTCCCAGAGCCAGCAACCCGAACCCTGGCGTCCCCAGACCCGAGAACCCAGCGCCAGGGCGACCCGGGGCGGCCTCGAGCCCGCCGGGGAAGGGCACCAGGGACGCGTCACCGAGCACCACCAGGGCCCCCCAGCCGCGAGGGTCGGCGCCGGCGACCAGGCGTTCCCGCTGGGCCTGGGCCAGGGCTTCGCCTACGCTGAATCCCTCCGCCAGGTGCTGGTAGAAGGCGTTGAAAAGACGGGAGGTTTCGAGATCCGGCAGCGGCCGCTGACTCGCCACCACGGTATGAGCCCCGGCCTCGAAGAACGCCCGGGCCAGGCTCATGGTCCCCTCCCCCCGCAACACCTGGCCGGCGGCGCTGTCGCAGGCTCCCAACACCACCAATCGCCCCGACAGGTCGAGGCCGACAATCTCCTCCGGCTCCAGCCGGCCGTCCTCCTGCGAGTCCCCGGGCGCCAACATCAGCGCCGACCGGCTCGGCTGCAGAACGTCCACCAAAGCGTGGGCGGCGAAATGCAGCAGCGAATACTGGGCGAGATGCGGGTGCTGTTTGAGGAAGCTCTCGGAAGCCTCGGCACCGAGGAGCAGTCGGCCGGTCCCGCCACCGGACAGTCGCTGCAGGATGTCTCGTCCCTCCCGCCGGGCGTAGGGCAGCGGCCCCAGCTCCCGGCCGCGCAGGGTAGCCGCCCCATCCTGCGCTTCGACCGGGGTCTGCGTCGGGGCCTGGGAATCGGCGGTGGATTCCCCGGCGGGCAGGAGCGGGTCCGCCAGCACCAGAGCCGGGGCCGCGGCCCCCGCCACCGGCCGCGTCCGCCAGCGCAGCCACAGGGTCGCCGACGGCACGTAGGAGAGCTGATAGTCCACCACCAGGGAGCTTTCGGAAGCCTCGGTGGAGCGCAGCAGGGCAAAGGGTACGCGGTGCAGGACCCCGTCGGGGATCAGGATCAGGCGGCGGATGCCATCCGGCAACTCCCCCAGCACCGGGGCCAGCAGCTGGTGATGAAGCTGCAACAGATGGTCGGGCGTCGCCACCGGATGCTCCAGACCCAGCTGGCGCTCCAGCACCGGCTCGATCTCCCGGCGGTCCGGCAACGGATAGACCCGCGTGCCCTGGCGAGTGGAGACCGTCACCCAGGCGCCGCCGGCGGGGCGGCGGTAGAGATCCCGCCAGAGAGAGACTTGATAGGAGAGCAACGCTTCGTCTTCCTCCAGGTGGGCCTCGACCGCGGCGAGATCCGCAAAGCCCCCATCAAAGTCTCCGTCAAAGCCCCCTTCAAGGCGCCCGTCAAAGCCCGCCTCCGGCTCCAGCTCCGGCTCCAGCAAGGCCGAGACCTCCGGCCCCAAGGTCTCCAAGAGCGTGCGCCCGCGCATCCGCTCGACGATGGCGAAGGCGTGCTCCAGATTCTCCCGCGACGGCTGGTTCTCACCCTCTCCCAGAAGCTCTCCGGCGAGCCACTGGTAGGGCTCCCACCAGACGTCCAAGAACTCCGCCCGGCCGGTCTTGTTGCGCTGGGCCGCCCGCAGAGTCTCGATCTCACCGAGCACCGCCAACCCTTCCTCCAGCGCCCTCTCCTCGAGGCCCGCCTTCCGGTCACTCAAGAGCCACAGGGTACGAGCGCGCGCCTGCCGTACGAAGAGCCTGGACCAAGGATCACCGGCTCGCTCCGCCGCCTCCGCGGCCCGCTCCAGCAGCCCCAGAAGCAGCTCCTCGGACGCCTCCTTCTCCGCCGCCAGCGACAGCACCAGGGCCTCCAAGCACAGCGCTTCCAAAGAGTCTCCACCGGGCAGCCCGGAGGCCAGCTCGACGCAGCGGTCCAGATGACCGCGGCCTTCTTCCCCGGGTAGCAGCTGCCCCAGCAGCCGATGGGCCTGGGCCTGGTTGGCCACGGCACCGGTGCGGCGGGTCAGCTCCAGCGACCGCCGAGCCAGCTCCTCGACCTGCGCCGCCACCGCCTCCGACGGCCGCCTCGAGGCCGCCAACAAGGCGGCCCGCCGGTACGCCGTGGCCCCCTCGGTGCCCACATCCCCGGAGCGCCGGGCGAGGCCCTCCAGCTGCTCGAGGATCTCGTCCACCTGCCGGAACCGGCCCAACTCGTAGAGCACCGTGGAAACGCCGTGCAGCCACAGGGATCGAGTTCTCTCGGGCAGCTCCGAGGGTTCCTCGACCTCGCTGCGATGCCGCTCCAAGAGCGCCAGGGCGTACTCCAAATCCCCGCCGGCGATCACCTGATGGGACGCCTCCGCGAGGCTGTAGCGCAGCAACGCCGAGGGCTCGGCGGAACGCTCCGCGGCGTGCCGCAGCCGGACCAGCTCCTCCGCCGCCGCGTCCGCCTCGCCGATGAGGTCGAGATAGCGGGCCCGGGAGGCCCGCGCCGAAGCCTCGCCGTCCCAATCCCGCCGCTGCTCCAACCGCTCCGCCGCCCGGGCATAGAGCTCCGCCACCCGAGCGGTGCGTAGCGGCCACTCCAAAGCCGCCAGGTAGTACATCGGCCAGGGCTCACCGGGGTGTTGGCGGTGCAGAGCCTCCAACGCCTCGATGGCGGCGGCGCGCAGCTCCGGGTGCCCGCCATTGACCACCTGCACAAGACATCGGGAGGATTCCCGGTCTTGCGGTGCCGCTTGCAAAAGCTCCAGACACGAGGTCAGCGCCAAGGGCTCCGCCGGCAGGCCCGAGGCCCCGAGGAGCGCCACGGTCACCAGAACCGACAGCCCGAGGCTCCGCCAGGCCCAGCGGCTTCGAGGCTCGATCTCCAGACAAAAGAATCGACGACGCAGAATCCCTCCTCTTGGACGGCCTGTCTTGGACGGCCTAGCTTGGACGGCCTAGCTTGGACGGCCTGTCATCGACAGCACCGCCTACCGGTCCACTCACCCCCGTCCGACATCTCGCCGCAACGCCGGCGGATCGCTTCAACGCCACCGGCGACGACGGCAAACTTCCCCCCTCAGTATCCTTGTTTCCACCCACCGCCCCCGGAGAGACGACCGGTCCGTCTCTTCGCCTTCTCGTCGTAGTCTTCAAGCAACACCCTTACCCCTATCAGCGAGCCTTCCTCCAGCAAGAGTTTTCTCCAAGGACAAAAAAGGGCTAGACTCAGACACCTCCCCCATTTTGTGGAAGATTGGAGGATCCCGGTCTTCCTCCGGTGCGGTCGAATCATGGGCGATCAAGAATCAGTCGCTTCGACAGAAGCTCTCCACCAGCGGATCCGTCACCTCGAGGAGCGGCTCGAAAGGATGACCGCGGAGCAGCGGGAGATCCGCGGCAGCGAAGCCCGATTCAAGCTCCTCTCGGAGCTCATTTCCGACTGCTGCTGGGCGCGCTGGTCCTCCGCCGAAGGCGACGAGACCCGGCTGTGGGTCAACGACTCCTTCGAAACCCTCACCGGGTTTTCCCCGGAAGAGTTCGAGGCCATGGGCCGGAAGGGGCTGGTGCACCCGGACGACCTGGAGCGAACCCTCGCCCGGGTGGACGGTCCTCTAGGGGCGTCGGAGATGGAGTTCCGCATCCTGCGCAAGGACGGCGAGGTGCGCTGGCTGCACGAGCGGATGCTGGTCCAGGATGAGCCCGACGGCGGCCGCCTGGTGCTCGGCGCCACCCGCGACATCACCGCCCAACGGCAGGCGCAAGAGGTCTTGCGGGACGCCCACCGGCGCCTCGAAGAGGAAGTCCAGCGGCGCACCCGGGAGCTCGCCCAAGAAGTAGCGGAACGGCGCCGCATCGCCGAAGCTCTGAGCGAGGCCAAGGAGCGGGCGGAGGCCGCCAACCAGGCCAAGAGCGAGTTCCTGGCGAACATCAGCCATGAGCTGCGCACCCCCATCCACGGAATCATCGGGCTCTGCGGCCTGCTGGCGGAAGAGCAGCTTGCGGGCTCCGCCCCGGACTACGTCAACCTGCTCCAGGAGACCGCCACCACCTTGCACCGGCTGCTCCACGATGTCCTCGACCTCTCCAAGGTGGAAGCGGGACAGGTGGTGCTGGAAGAGTCGGTGTTCGAGGTGCGTGAGCTCGAAACGGCGCTGACCAGCCTCCTCGGTGACCGGGCGAGGCAGGCGGGAACGGATCTACGAGTGCGCCTTGCCGCCAACCTTCCGCCGCGGCTTCTGGGAGACAGCATCCGGCTCCAGGAGGTCCTGGTCAATCTCACGGAGAACGCCATCAAGCACACCCACGGCGGAACGGTAGAGGTCCTCGCCCATCCGCCGGAACCGGTGGGGGACGGCACCCGGGCCCGCTGCACGTTCGAGGTCCGGGATACCGGCACCGGCATCCCGCCGGAGATCCAGAGGCTCCTCTTCGAACCCTTCTTCCAGGCCAATCCCGGCATTCGGGGGACCACCGGTACGGGCCTCGGCCTGGCCATCTGCCGGCGGCTGGTGGAGCTCATGGGGGGCACCATCACCCTCCAAAGCCTTCCCGGTGAGGGCAGCTCTTTCACCTTCACCGCCGGTCTCGGCCTGGTGGATGAAGAGCTGGAGCAACCGGTCCCCCGGGGGCCCTCGATGCTCACCGGCACGGATCGAACGCTCCGGGTGTTGGTGGCGGAGGATCAACCGATCAACCAGCTGGTGCTGCAGCGCCAGCTGGAGAGCTTCGGCCTCGAGGTGGAGGTGGTGGGTGACGGCGCCCAGGCGGTCCAGGCGGTAAACGAGGGCACCTTCGACCTGGTGCTCATGGACTGCCGCATGCCCGAGGTCGACGGCTACGAAGCGGCGCGGCGCATTCGCGCGGCGGAGTATCCCGGTCGCCGAATACCCATCGTCGCCATCACCGCCAACGCCATCCGCGAACAGATCGACGCCTGCTTCGCCGCCGGCATGGACGACTTCCTCACCAAGCCCTACCGCCAGGAAGACCTGAGCCGCCTGCTCCGGGCCTGGCTGCCCCGCGAAGGCTGAGCCCTAGCCCCGGAGCCCACCGGCCGCCCGGCGCTGCGGAGGATTCGGTTAATCTCGGGAGTGGATCGGGCCACATCTTCCAACAGCGGCTGAAACTATCTTCCGGCGCCAATCGTTCGTAGAGGTGAGATGGAAGACCTCTTCCAAAGCCGTGCAGAACGGCACAAAGACCGCATCTACACCTTCGCGCGCTATTTTCTGCGCGACCCGGAGGAGGCTGCCGACGTGACTCAGGAGGTCCTGATCAAGCTCTGGCAGCACGGCACCGAGCTGGAGGGCGGCTCCATCGGCGGCTGGCTGCGGCGGGTGACCCGCAACGCCTGCATCGACCGCCTGCGCCAGCGGCGCTCCTATCGTGCCACCGTCGCCGAAGCGCCGGATGAGGAGCTGGTGGAGCGTACCCCCGGCCACCAACCGGACCCGGCCCGCGCCGCCGCCGCCAAAAGCTTCCGGCGACACCTGGAAGCGGCGCTGGCGAAGACGCCGGAGCCCTACCGCTCGGCGCTGATCCTGCGCGAGATCCAGGGGCTCAAATACGAGGAGATCAGCGAAACCCTCGACCTACCGCTGAACACCATTCGCACACACCTGCACCGGGGCCGCAATCTGCTGCGGCGCACTCTGCGGGAGGACTATGGATATGGACAAAACGACGAGCTCTACCTGCATTGAGTTGGATGCGCTGCTGGAAGCGCACCTGGACGGCGAGCTGGGGGAGTTCGAGACCGCCCGCCTGCGCCGCCACCTGGACGGCTGCCCCCGCTGCCAGCACGAGCTGGCCTGGGCGGAGCAAATCCGCCAGGGCTTGCGCGAGCTCCCCCAGCTGGCTTGCCCCCAGAGCGTGATGGAGAGCGTCCGCGCCCTAGGCCCGCCACCCACCGCCGAGGGGCACGTCAGCTCCAAGAGGACCGGGGGAGCCGAGCAGACCAGCGCAACGCTGCCCGACCGGTCTCGCGCCTCCAAGAGCCGCTCTTCCGCAGAGCCACCCACACCTTCGTCGGCCATCCCGACCCGGCCTCTCCCGCGGGGCGTTGCATGGGGCACCTCCAGCTGGCGAACCGCCTTGATCGCAGCCTCCATCGCCGCCGCCCTGCTCACCGGCTGGCTGTTACGGCCCCTGCTCACGGAATCCACCCAACCATCGGCTCCGGTCACCGCCGAGCAGGGAGAGACGGGGGCGAGCCCAGCAGAAACCGGCGAGGCCGGTTCCTCCCAGCAGGCTTCGGTTCCTCGAGCTCCAGCGAGTCCCGAAACCACCGCCGGGGCAGCGGCAGGGGAAACCATCGCCGAGGATTCGCCAACTCCGGGTACCCAGGCCACCGAGCCCTCGGCGCAGGAGCTGGCCCGGGCCAAGGAAGAAGTCCAGCTGGCCCTCGCCTATCTCGACGCCGTCAACCGGCGAGCCGCCGTGGCCATCCGCGACCAGGCCCTGACACCCCACGTCGCCGAGGCTCCGGAACAGGCTCTCGCCCAGGTCGCCCGCCAGCTCTAATCACCGGAACGGTTCTCACCACCCACCGAGGAGACTCCCATGAACTTTCTCACTCTCAACCCAAAGATGCCGGCGGCCCTCTGCGCCGTCGCTCTGCTCCTGAGCCTGGGAGCGCTCCCCGCCGCGGCGCAGGCGCCCGCCGGAAGCCCCGTCGAGAGCCCCATCGGGGGTACCGTGCGATCCCTCACCGCGGAGCCGGGCTACGTCGATCTCGCCCTGCTGCCCCAGGTCCGGGACGCCGAGCCCACCATCGAGGTCAACCTCAGCGGCACGCTGCTCAACCTCCTCGCCGAATCCATGCGCGGCGAGGACGAAGACTTCGCCATCCTGCTCAGCGGTCTGCGCTCCATCCGCGTGCGCATCTTCGACCAAAGCAAGGAGGGCGGGCCGGCGGCCCCCACCGAGGCCGTCGCGGGGCAGATTCGCTCCCTTTCCAACCGGCTGAGCCGGGACGGCTGGGAGTCGGTGGTGCGGGTGCGGGACGAGAGCAACCAGATTCACATCCTGCTGCGCACCGCCAACGACTCCATCGCCGGCCTGGTGGCCCTGTTCTCCGATCCGGAGGGCTCCTTCGGCTTCATCAACATCGTCGGCGACTTCGATCCCCAGCGCCTGGGGCGGCTGGCCCGTCAGCTCAACCTGGAGCCGCTGGCGGCCCTCGACGCCGGTGGCGGCGACAACTCCCAAGAGGCCGAGCAACCCAATGCCGAGAATCCCCAAACTAAGGAACCCTGAGGAGTCCCGGTGATGAGCTCATGGCCCACGATCGCCCGCTACGCAGGTTCCCTGGCCGCTGCTGTCGTCCTCCTGCTAGGCACCGGCTGCATGACCTCCACCCCGCAGCTGCATCACGTCGCCCATGGCCTCGAGCAGGCTCTGCCCGGCACCACCCTGAGGCCGGAAGGCGGCGTCAAGCTCGGGAGGGCCTCCCTGGGCTTCGCCCGCTGGGTGAGTCAGCGAGCGCTAGAGGAAGACGACGAAGAAACCCGCGCCGCCGTCAGCACCCTGCGCGGCATCCGCCGGGTCGAGGTAGGCACCTATCGGGTCCAAGGGCTGCCGCTGCGCTTCGAGCATCCCCGGGAAATGGAACAGGCCCTGGGCCTTGCGGGCTGGACCACCCTGGCCCGGGTGCAGCAGGACGACGACCTGTCTTGGGTGGTCTACCGCCAGCGGGACCGCCGCATCCGTAGTCTGCTGGTGATCAACGTGGAGGGAGAAGAGCTCTCCATGGTGCGGCTCCAGGGACGGCTCGAAGACACCCTCGCCGCCGCCCTCGACGTCGCCCGGGGCGAGGCGGAGCTGCGTTAAGGGTCCGTCTCCACCGCTGCCGCCAGAGCGTCCGCCACTGCCCAGCCCTCCAGCGTCGGAACCAACCGGCGCCCCCGCCATCGGGCTGGCCGGCGGACCTGTCCCCGCTCCTCCCAGGCCTCGAAGAGCACCGCGTTGGCGGGTTCCAGATCGAGCCCCGAGAGCTCCTCCACCCAATCCAGATCGAGCCCCCGGGCCGTACGCAGCCCGAGGAAGACCGCCTCCAGCGCCAGCTCCTGCGGCCCCAGCTGCTCCACCTCGTCCACCGGCCGCTGGCCGGCTTGGAGCTGGCGCTGCCAGGGGCCGACCTTGCGCACATTCCACCAGCGCCGGCGGCCGTCGAAGGAGTGGGCGGAGGGGCCCAGCCCTAGATAAGGCACGTGGTGCCAATACTTGCGGTTGTGGCGGCTTTGATGCTCCGGCGAGCGGGCGAAGTTGGAGACCTCGTAGCCCACCAACCCACCGGCGGCGAGGCGCTCGTGGGCCTGGATGAAGAGCACCGCCTGCTGGTCCTCGGGCATCTCCCGCAGCTCACCGCGACGCTGGCGGAAACCGAAGGGGGTGCCTTCGTGAAGGGTCAGCTGGTAGCAGGAGAGATGTTGGGGAGCCAGAGCCAGGGCCTGCTCCAGATCCGCCTCCCAACGCTCCGGCGTTTGCTCCGGCCAGCCGAAGATGAGATCGAGGGAGACGGTGTGGAAGCCGGCGTCCTGAGCCAGGGAGACCGATCGCCGGGCGGTCTCCCCATCGTGCCGGCGGCCGAGGAAGGCGAGGGCGTGGGGATCGAAGCTCTGGACTCCCAGGCTCACGGTGTCGATGCCCAGGCGGCGCCAGGCTTGGAGCGTCGAGGGCTCCACGTCCTCGGGATTGGCCTCCAGCTGAATCCACGGCTCCGCCACCACCGGCAGATGCTGCGCCACCGCCGCCAGGATGCGCCCCAGCTGCTCCGGCGCCAGCGCCGAGGGCGTGCCGCCGCCCAGATAGACGGTGTCGAAGGCGGCCCCACTCCACCCTTCTCCTCGCCCCGGGCCGTCCCGCCGCGGGCCCTCGCGCTCTGGGCTCCACAGCTCGATCTCCCGCAGGAGGTCGTGGACGAAGCGCTCCCGCGCCTCCGCCCCCCCGGTGAGCACCGAGAAGTCGCAATACGGGCAGATGGCCGAACAGAAAGGAATGTGCAGATAGAGGCCGGCACCGCCGGAGCGGTCCGCCGCGGGCATCAGCCGGCGTCCGTCTTGAGCACCGCCACGAAGGCGCTCTGGGGGATCTCCACGGCTCCCACCATCTTCATCCGCTTCTTGCCTTCCTTCTGCTTCTCCAGCAGCTTGCGCTTTCGAGAGATGTCACCGCCGTAGCATTTGGCGGTGACGTCCTTGCGGTAGGCGTTGATGGTGGTGCGGGCGATGACCTCGCCGCCGATGGCACCCTGGATGGCGATCTTGAACTGCTGCCGAGGAATGGTCTCCGCCAGCCGTTCGCAGTAGTGCAGCGCCCGGGACCGGGCCTTCTCCCGGTGGACCAGCTGGGAAAGGGCGTCCACCCGCTCGCCGTTGACCAGGATGTCCACCTTCACCAGATCCGTCTCCCAATAATCCCGCAGCTCGTAGTCGAAGGAACCGTAGCCCTGGGTCACCGACTTGAGGCGGTCATAGAAGTCGAAGAGCACCTCCGCCAGGGGCAGGTCACAGGTCAGCTCGACGCGGCCGGGACTCAGGTAGCGGAAGGTGGTGTTCTCCCCGCGGCGTTCCCGGCACAGCTCCATCACCGGCCCGACGTAGCGCTCGGGCATCATCACCGAAGCCTTGAGGTAGGGCTCGTGGGCCTTCTCCACGTGGGTCGGATCGGGGAACAGGCTGGGGTTGTCGACGGTGATCTTCGAGCCGTCCTTGAGCTCCAGCTTGTAGCGCACGGTGGGAGCGGTGAGGAGCAGCGCCAGATCGTATTCCCGCTGCAGCCGTTCCTGCACCACCTCCAGGTGGAGGAGTCCCAGGAAGCCGCAACGGAAGCCGAAGCCGAGAGCGGCGGAGGAATCCTTTTCGTAGGTCAGCGCGGCGTCGTTGAGCACCAGCTTCTCCAACGCCTTGGTGAGGTCCTCGTAGTCGTCGGTGGACATGGGATAGACCGAGGCGAAGACCACCGGCTTGGCCTCCTTATAGCCCGGCAGCGGCTTCGGCGCCGGCCGCTCGACGGTGGTGATGGTGTCGCCGATGGCGATGTCCCGCACCGTTTTGATGCCGGCGATGACATAGCCCACTTCGCCCGCCTTGAGCTCCTTGCGCTCGACCTTCTCGAGCTGCAGCTGGCCGACCTCGTCGACCTCGTAGTCCTTCTTGGTGTGCATCAGGCGGATCTCGTCGCCCCGCCGCAGGGTGCCCTCCTTGACCCGCACGAGCATCACCACGCCGCGGTAGGGATCGTATTGGGCATCGAAGATCAGCGCCTGGAGGGGCGCCGACGGGTCGCCCTGGGGCGACGGCAGCTTGTGGACGATGGCTTCCAGCAAGTCGTTGATGCCGGTGCCCACCTTGGCCGAAACCTGCACCGCCTCGAAGGGATCGAGGCCGAGGTCGGCGTCGATCTCCTCCTGAGCCCGCTCGATATCCGCCGACGGCAGGTCGATCTTGTTGATCACCGGCAGCAGCTCCAGGTCGTACTCCAGCGCCAGATAGAGGTTGGCGACGGTCTGGGCCTCGACCCCCTGGGCCGCGTCCACCAGCAGCAGCGCCCCCTCACAGGACATCAGCGAGCGCCGCACCTCGTGGCTGAAGTCGACGTGTCCGGGAGTGTCGATGAGGTTGAGCTCGTACTCCTTGCCGTCCTTCGCGGTATAGGACAAGGTCACCGTGTTGCTCTTGATGGTGATGCCGCGCTCCCGCTCGATGTCCATGGAATCGAGGATTTGGTCGCGGAACTCGCGTTCTTCGACGCCGCCACAGAGCTGGATCAACCGATCGGCGAGGGTGGACTTGCCGTGGTCGATGTGGGCGATGATGCAGAAATTGCGGATGTGTTCCAAGTTTTGTGCTCTCCTCCCGACGGCTCGGAGGGGGGCAGACGAGCCCCCGATGGCCCCGGTACGCCGCCGGACCCCTGATCTTATCGTCTAGCAGCCCGAAGCGAAAATCTTCGACAACCCCGTGGCAGGAACCGCCGAACGGAGCCAAAGAGAGGCTCCACTGGATTTTTTGAGAATTTCTTTTCATCAGATCTCAAAGACAGGACTTCTTTGGTCTCTTATCCTCACAGATACAGCTCCCTATCCTCAATCCGAACAAGCTCTTGACACAACTCATAGAAATGTGTGCAAGCCCGCGATAGTCACCCTCAACAACATTTGCATAGTATCCAACCATTCTCACAGGCACGAAAATAGCGCGTGGGTGCCCCCCTTCCCAGCCTTTGCAGAGCGGTTCTTTGGTGGCATACTGCCGCCAAATTTCCTACCCGGTGCGCGTCGTTACCGGTCAGCCAGTCAGAGGGAGAGAGCCCTTCCCCCCTTGCATCTCTCCTAACCCATCCACAGGGATGGCTTACCGGCTCGTCGCGACACTGGTCTCTCTTCAAAGGAGGATGAACAATGTCGAGACCAATGGCCACCCTTTGCCTTGTCTGTCTCGGGCTGGCGTTTGCCGCCGGAGCCTGGGCCTTGGATGTCTCCCGCTTTGAACCTACCCCTGCTACACCCTTGAACACCCAACAGCTCCAGGACGGGCTGGTCCAACAGCTCTCCGAGCACACTTCCCTCTTCTCCCTGCGCCAGCAGGGCATGCTGATCTTCACCACCCCCATCACCGCCGAGGACGGCTTCGGCGACGGCCCCTGGGATCCCGCCGAGACCCCGCCGCTGGCCTTCGGCCATCGCCCGACCCTGCAGGGGAACGGCACGCTGCTGCGGGTCAACGGCCTCGATGCCCAGAGCTGCAACGAGTGCCACACCATCGTCGACAACTCCGACCTGCCTCCCACCCTGGGTATCGGCGGCGTCGGCGGCATGGTGCAGAACGCCATCATCATGCCCAGCCTCATCGACGTCGGCGACTCCTTCGACGACCGCGTGACCTGGGTCCCCGGCCATGATCCGGACCTCGCCATGGTCGCCGACGGCGTGGCCGACTTCAACGGCCGCTTCGCCAACCCGCCCTTCCTCTTCGGCGGCGGCGGCGTGGAGTTGCTCGGCAAGGAAATGACCGCTGACCTCCAGCACCTGCTGGATCAGGCCCAGGCCGCCTCGGCGGGCACCATCGTCTCGCTGGACACCCACGGCGTGAACTTCGGCTACCTGATCTCCGAGGGCGGCGGCGACGTCGACCTCTCCAACGTCGAGGGCGTCGGACCGGAGCACATCGACAGCGTGCCGCCGGAGGAAGCTCTGGTGGTTCGTCCCTTCGGGCGCAAGGGTGAGAACTTCACCATGCGCGACTTCGACCGCGGTGCCATGCAGTTCCACTTCGGCATCCAGCCGGTAGAGGTCGTCGGCGCGGGCGTGGACGAGGACGGCGACGGTCACACCGACGAGCTCACCGTCTTCGAGATGACCACCCTGCACATCTTCGACGTCACCAACCCGCCGCCCTTCGTCGCGCATCTGGGCGGCGCCGGCCACGCCGGCTTCCAGACCTTCCAGAACATCGGCTGCGCCAACTGCCATCGGCCGGTGATGAAGACCGACCACCGCAGGCTGCCGCTTTCCTTCCCGGAAGATCCCACCGAGCCCTTCGCCGACATCTACATGACCGTCAACCTGAAGCGGGTGGGCTTCGATCGCGTTCCGGGCGAGAAGGGCGTGTACGTGCCGCTCTTCTCCGACCTCAAGCGCCACAACATGGGACCGCGGCTGGCGGAGACCTTCGAGCGCGGTGAGATCGCCAACGAAGAGTTCATCACCGCCCGTCTGTGGGGTATCGCCGACACGGCGCCGTACCTCCACGACGGCCGCGCCACCAGCCTCTACGACGCCATCGAATTCCATGGTGGCGAGGCTCAGAGCGCTCGGGATGCCTTCCTGGCTCTCTCCTCCTCGGACCAGCAGAACCTGCTCACCTTCCTGAGCAAGCTGAAGGCTCCCATCGATCCCAACGAAGAGCTGATTCCGTAACCGCGGATCACAGCTTCTACATCCTCGGAGGGCCGGCCTCGGCGCATTGCGCGGCGGCCGGCCCTTTCTTCATTCCATCGAGCTTCTTTCTGATCCAACATTGGTGGCGTGACGCCATCCTCTTTTCCCGAGCTACACTTTGCACCCATGAGCTGGAATCACACCTCGCGTCTCCTCCCTCGCCTCATCCTGCGGACCAAGCCCTTCACCACCTGCCTGCGGGTCACTGCCTATTTGCTGACCCACGGTTTCCTGCTGGCGGCGGCTCTCAGCCCGACTGCCGCCAGCGCCTGGGGACCCGACGAGCCACCGCCGGAATCCCAGAAGCCCACCGAGGAACAGGCTCGGTCCACTGACTCCCGCACCGTACCCATCGCTTTCGGCGAGGAAGCGGAGGACGAGGAGTCCACCGAAACCGAGGACGGCCCGGCCAGCCCGCTGCTGCAGCTCTACCAGCCCCCCGACGACGGACGCACCGCCAGTGCCGACACCGAGCTCATCGAGGCGGTGCGCGCCGGCGAGACCCGTCGCGTCCGCAGCCTACTGGCGGAGATCGCCGAGAGCTACGAACCGAGTGCTGACTCCCCAGATGCCGCCCCCTCGAAGGACGACGTACCGGGCGTCGATACACCGGGGATGGGCGGCCGGACCGCCCTCGGCTATGCCGCCGCCGCCGGGCGCTTGGATCTGATGCAGCTGCTTCTGGACGCCGGTGCCGATGTGCACCAGCAGGATGATTCCGGCAACACGGCCCTCTTCTTCCTCCCGGAGCAGGACGACCCGCGGATCCCCGAGCTGCTCTTGCGCCACGGTGCTCAGCTCAACCACCTCAACAAGGCCCACTACACCCCCCTGATGAGCGCTGCCTTCCTCGGCCACACCGAGATCGTGCGCCGCTTCCTCGCCGCCGGCGCCGACCTCCATCAACGCACCCGGAATCACCGTACTGCCCTCACCCAGGCAGCACTCCAGGGTCATCTAGCCACCGCCCGGCTGCTCCTCGACGCTGGCGCAGAGGTCAATCCCGAGCTCAGCGGTGGCGAAAGCCTGCTCTACAAAGTCGCCGCCCAGGGCCTCGCTCCTATGCTCGATCTGCTGCTCCGCCGCGGGGCCCGGGACGAGGCCGGCACGGCCCTGCTACTGGCGGCCCGAGAAGGGGCCCCGGAGGTCGTGCGCTCCCTGCTCGCCGCCGACACCGACCTGGATGTGATCGACGAAAACGGCGCTACGGCTTTGCAGCTGGCCGCCGGCCAGGGCCACACCGAGGTGCTGCAGCTACTGCTGCGCTCGGGGGCCAAGGTGAATGACCGGGGCGAAGAAGAGACCCGCAGCACTCCCCTCCATCTTGCCGCCGCCGGGGGGCATCTGGAGGCCGTCCGCGCGCTGCTGGTGGCCGGCGCCGAGCCCGATGCACGCAATCGCTCCCAGGTGACTCCACTGATGTTCGCTGCCTTCCACGGCCACCGCCCGGTGGCGGAGCTGCTACTTTCCTACGGCGCCGACCTCGACGCCACCAACCAAGACCTGAGCAGCCCGCTGCTCTTCGCGGTCTTCCGCAAGCACGACGATCTGGCGCTACTGTTGTTGGATCGGGGCGCCGCCCCCGACGGCGAGACCTTCATCGCGGGCTTCGGCACGGTGAACGCCCTGATGCTCGCCGCCGGCCGGGAGCAACGGGAGGTCGCCCGCGCGCTCCTCGAGCATGGCGCCGCACCCAACGTACGCCTGCGCACCGAAGTCCTCGGACGGGCGACTCCGTTGATGCTCGCCGCCCACCGTGGCGATCTGGAGATGGTGCAACTGCTCCTCGCCTCCGGCGCCGACCCGACCCTCCAAGGCGACCAGGATCGCACCGCCTACGAGGTGGCGGTGGAGCGAGGCCACGACGAGGTGGCGGCGGCGCTGGCGCCTGAGGAGAGTGAGTCTTAGAGTCTCGCGATCCTCGGACTCTGCCGCCTATTCCGTGAAGGTCTGGGTCCAATCCCCCGTGGTGCCGGACTCGAATCCATCGATGAAGATGGGGGCCAGCTCGCTACCGTCGACGCTGGTCTCCACCACATAGGCAAGGGCCAGCCGGGCGAATTTCAACGCGTGGGCAGCGCTGTTGCCCAGGGGAGCGAGGGTGTCCGAGGTGCGGTGGATCTCCGGATTGTGCTGGCCGAAACGGGCCTCGAAGACGAAGGCCGCCGGATAGCCTTCGAAATGCCAGGCACCGTGATCCGAGCAGGCGTAGCCGCAGCTGGAAGTGCTGAAGGTGAGGTCGGTGAGATAGGTGGTGATCAACTGCCCCAGGTAGGTGGTGAGGGGACCGTTGGTGAAGTCGTCGATGAGGGACATATCCTCCGTCGAGCCCTGGAAGCCGGTCATATCCAACTGCAGCACCGACACCACGTCGATGCCGCCGGTGGCGTGGGCCTCGGCGATGTCCTGGGAGCCTCGCAACCCTACTTCCTCCGCCGCATACCCCATCAGCTTGACGGTGCGCTGGGGCTTGAAACCATTGGCCAGCAGCACCCGCGCCACCTCCGAAATGACCGCGATGCCGGAGGCGTTGTCGTCGGCACCGGGGGCCACGAAGTCGGGATCCGAGCTGCCCCCGGCGATGGAATCCAGATGCCCGCCGAGCACCACCACCTCGTCCGCCAGCGTCGAGCCGGGGATGGTGAGCACCACCGAAGGCTGGGCGAAGGAGTGGGAGACCAGCTCCACCGTCACTCCCAGAGTTCCGCTGGCGTAGCCAGTCCATAGATCCCGAATCCACTCCGCCCCGGCGACGCCGGACGGGTGGCGGTAGTAACGGTTGTTGAAGTCTTGGGACAGGGATTGGATGGTGCCGAGGATGTGGCTCTCGCTCAGCTGGGGCGACAGGCTCCCCACCAGCGCCGGCTGGTCGATGAGGTAGGTCGGCGCCCCTTCCACCGCTCCCATCCCCCGGGCCACCCGCGCCATTTGCTCTTGGGCTTCCGCCAGGCTCTCGTGGGCCATGAAGCCGCCGCAGCGGCGGTGAGCGTGATGAATGGTCTCGGAGATCGCCCGCAGATCCTCCCCATCCACCTGAGTCAGCACCACCCCCTCGGCCTGCGCCACCGGTACCAAGGCCTGGCCCCGGAAGCGAATGGATTCCTCTCCGCGCAGGGTCCGGAAGGCGTCGGCGCCGACGGTGATCCACACCCCTTCCTCTCCTTGCCCCTGCGCCTCAGCCGGCTGGGCTGGGCCGATGAGCACGAGACAAGCCAGAGCCACCGCCCCGAAAAGCATCCAACCTCGCCATCTCGCCGTCCACTGTCTCGTGACCATCGCGCTCTCCTGTCTCAGTTCATCCCGGCTCGGCATCCGCTTCACCGACCTCGGGGCCAGCTCATGGCAATCCAAAGGGGGGCTCTTATCTTCTCGCAACCGATGGCCTGCGCTCAACATTCCGCCTCTGGCCCAGCCTGAGGCCAGCTCGTGCGTGGTAATCTTCCGTCAGCTAGGCAGTCAAGAATTCCATTCTGGAGGCTCTCGATGTCCGCGACCGTGCTCCCGATCCAGACCATCGTCCGAGATTCCCAGGTGAGAAGCGGCCAGCCCATCCTCGCGGGCACCACTCTGCGGGTTTCGGATCTCGTGGCCTATCACCTCTTCGACGGTCTGTCTCCGGAGCAGCTCGCCCTACAATTCGAGCTCAACCTAGCCCAGGTCCACGCAGCCTTGTCCTACTACTACAGCCACAGGGAAGAAATCGACGCGGAGATCCGGTCCAACGCGGAAGCCGCCGACCGTTATCGGAGCCAGCTCGAGGGTTGAACCGTGTCGGGCACCGGAACCGGACTCTCTTTCTACCTCGACGAGAATGTCCCTACCGAAGTCGGCCGCCAGCTGGCCCTCTCTGGCATTGATGCTCTCTCCGTGCGCGATCTGGGAGAACTAGGTGCCGGTGACCCCGATCATCTTCTACGTGCCACTCGTCTTGGGCGAGTACTGTGTAGCCACGATCAGGACTTCCTCCGCCTGGCCTCTGAAGGCACCGACCACGCAGGCATCGCCTTCGGCCGGCAGCGGGCTGCGAGCATCGGTGGCTGGGTCCGCGCTCTACGCTCTCTCCACGCCCGGTTCTCTTCTGCCGAGGCGCACAATCGCGTCTTCTTTCTGAGCCTTCAGTAAGCCGCTCTGGAGCCTGCATGACAGGGCGCTGAAGATCCGAGGAAGACCTCGGCTTCGGACTGATCCACTGCTGGGTTCCTCCGCAACCTGCGCTCACTGAACCTATCCGAGGAAGCCCCTCACCCGTTGCTCAGCGTCGGCCCACCGGCGGGTGGCTGGAGCCAGGGCGCGAGGGTGTAGGGGATCGAATGCAGCGAGATCTGCCGGAGCCCCTGCCCCTCTTTCTGCTGCAGGACCAGCTCGCCCTCCCCGCTTAGCAGGAGCCTAGCGCCGGTCTCCCCCGGCAACGGAACGACCGGCTCAGGGAGGTAGCGAAAGCGGCTCTCGCGCTGTCTTCCACCGGACCCGAGAGGCAGGGCCGACAGCTCCCCGTCCTCTTGCCGCACAGTGCCGGTATCGAGGTCGACGCGGAGCAGTCGCGAGCCCGGTTGGGTGCTGATCCATAGAGAGCCGGCGTCCGGCTGCGTCCCGACCTGAAAGCTATTCGCCCGCCCGAGATCGACCTGTTGCTGCGCAGTGCCCTCGGGAGAGAAGATGTGGAGGGTCCCCTGGCCCTCTTCGGCGTCGGCTAGACGCTCTCGGGAAAGTACGGCCAGGCGGCCGTCGGCCAGGAAGCGTGCCCAGCGGAGCGGGACTTCCGGGAAATCCCCGAGATCCGCCAGCGGAGCGCCGGTGGTCCCGTCGTAGAGGCAGATATCGACCACCGCCTTCTGGTAGTAGTCGCCGCCGGCGGCCTCGGCCTCCGTGGTATCGCCGCAGCCCAGAGCTCCGACCCGCAGCACCTGACTCCCCTCAGCGTTGACCACCATCTGCCCCGGCCAGGCAAACCCTTCGAGAGTCCCCGACCGCCGGAGCTCTCCGGTTTCCAGGGAGAGCTCGTAGATACTCATCGGATTCCGTTGGGGTCTCTCAATGGATGCCAAGTAAAAGCGCACCAAGTTGGGTTCGGGAAACCGTATCCCGATCATCTTCCCGGGCAGAGAATGATCCGCCAAGACCCGAGCGGTAGCCACATCGTAGGCCCTCACCTCATAGAGTCCCGAAACTACGACCGACCGGCCCTTTGGAGAGAGCGCAATGTCCAGAATCGAAGCGGAAGTGTGGATTCGGGTCGGTAGCACCTGGAATGCTTCCTTCGGAGACGAGCCTTTCACGAAGTCGACGAAGCGAAGTTCCCCTGCAACGTCGAGCCAGGCAGCCCGCCGCCCATCCTCAGAGAAAGCCGGTGCACTGTCGATCGTCTGCTCGATATGGAAGAAATTCCCGGTCGACATATTCACAAAGAAGGAGTCTTCGGCGTTTCGGCGCGAACTGTAGCCGGTGACGAAAACGAGATCGCCACTCGGGGCCGACAACACCCGCCGAAATTCCTCTACGTGCTCCGGCGCCGGGGGAGGGGCCGTCAGCACATAAAGCCCGATCACCCCGAGGACGGGCAGGAAGATGCCCCAGAGGGTCATCACAAAGGCTCGCTGCCCTCGCTCCGGAAGGCTCTGTCCACGAAGTACCTGCACCCAGCTGGCGATGGCCACCACCCCGACAAAAATCATCTCAACTACTAGGCCCCACCAAACGAAAGATCCGGTTTCTAGACTCCAGTTCGTGCCCCGGCCAAATTCCAGAAACGAGTTCCAGGACGCGACTAACACCAGCAACAAGACAAAGAAACCTGCGCTGTTCAATCTAGACCACAGTGAAGGTCTCTGGATCCCGAGAGACCATGCATGCCCTAAGGCAAAAAAGGTCAACATCTGCGCGATGAGTAGAGGCAAGTAGGGAGCGGATGGCAACCAGGGGTCACCGATGACGCCCATCACAACGACTACCAAACCGGCAGCGCCGATCAGCATGGTCAGTGCTGCCAAGACTTTTCCCCACCAAAAGGCTGCCAAAGTCAGAGGTAGTCTAGAAAAGAAGCTCAGCCGTCCGGAGAGCAGATCCTCCTGCAGAACCCTTGCGCCCAGAGCCGGAGCGAGCAACAGAGCCGCGGCGGTCACGGCGATCAGCGAGAACGCCTTCCAGAAATCTTGCCCAGTCCCGACAACCGCCAGCAACACCAGAACCAGCGCCCCAGGAAGCACCATCCACCACTGGCGAATCTCATACTGATACACAGCCCACAGACCCTTCATTGCGCACCCCCTTCTCCACCATCGCCGGTCACGGCGATGAAAATCTCTTCCAAGCTCATGGGCTCGACCTCCACCGATCCACCGGTTTGATGGCGTAGCCCTTGGGTCATTTCCGCGTCACACCGAGCCACCACCGCCTCCGGACCCCAGGCGCCGATCTGCCGGCGCACCGGCTGCAAGGCTTCGATGAGACCCTCCACCTCGTGGGCGGGGGTCTTGCCGTAGCGAATCCGCCGGAAGCGGTCTTTGAGCACGTCGAGGTCCTCGTCCAGCTGCAGCCGGCCGCCGTGGAGAATGCCCACCCGGTCGGCGATGCGGGAGATGCCCTCCAGATCGTGGCTGGTGAGCAGGACCGTCGCCTCGCTGTCGTGGAGCTCCCCCATCAGCTCTTGGAAGAAGTCCCGGCGCGCGACGGCGTCGAGGCCCAGGGTGGGGTCGTCGAGGACCAGCAACTCCGGAGCCGGCGCCAGGGCCAGGGCCAGCTGGACGAGGGTCTGCTGGCCTCGGGACAGCTTGCCGAAGGGAGTCTTCTCCGCGACGCCGAATCGGTCCAACCGCTGCCGGTAGCCGGCCTCGTTCCAGCGCGGATAGAGGGGCTGGCAGAGCCTGCCCAGCTGCTTGGGATTGAGCGCCGGCGGGGCGTCCGGCCGCTCCGGCACCACCCCGGTTCGCCCCATAGCCTGAGCTCGCCGCCGCCAGGCATCGAGCCCGAGGATCCTCAGAGAACCAGCCTGCGGCCGCTGCTGGCCCAGCAGACATCGAATCATCGAGCTCTTGCCGGCTCCGTTGCGTCCGAGCAGCGCATAGAGGCTGCCCGGACGGACCGAGAAGGTCACGTTCTCGACCACCGTTTGGTGGCCATAGCGAATCGTCAGGCCTTGACAGGACAGGGCGCTGTGCAGCGCGCGCTCTTCCTGTGAGTCTCGGTGCGCGGTCATGATGGATCTCCTTCCTGAGGGTCTGAAGAGCTCTTGCCGTCCCGCAGAACCGCCCAAGCGATTTCCAGCGCTTGCTGTGCGGTATCCAGGTCCGCTCCCAAGGTGGCAGCGAAGCTGGCATAGCTGAGGGCGGCATCGCGGAGTTTCTTCTTCTGATCGAGTTGGGAACCCGCCGGCAGCTCCCGGGCCACGAACGTGCCCTCTCCCCGCTTGACCTCCAACAGGCCGTCCTGGGTCAGCCGCTGGTAGGCCTTGGACACCGTCGCCGGATTGACCCGCAGGTCGCGAGCCATCTCGCGCACGGAGGGCACCGGGCTCGCAGGTTCGAGAACTCCGCCGGCGATCAGCCGGCGCATCCCGTCCTCGATCTGCCGCCAGATCGGTGACGGGTCCGCGGGATCGATATGAAGACTTCGTTGCATGCTCTGGCTCCCTCCTGAGGCCAGCGTTTTACTGTATCGCCACTGTAATACACCGATACGATACCGTCAACAGGAATTCTCCGGTGCTCTCAACTCTTCCCGGCGGCCGGTAGTGTCCTGGTTTGAATTCCGCGAGGACTCCGAGGCGCCCACCGCAGGCAGTGCCGAGGCCTGAGCGGATTCAAACCAGGACACGACCCGGCGGGTCAAGAACTCACAGGCCGGTTTGCCGTATCTCTCTTCAGCTCGGCTTGCAGCCAAGAACTTGGGAAAGGACGGTGGAAGATGGTCTCGCTGTGTCTACGCTCGGCCGGTGTCCTGTTGTTGACGCTCCTGATGAGTGGAGCCCCCCTCGTAGCGGAGGAGTCTTCCGGCTCGGCCGCTCCCGTCACGGTGCGAACCCTGGCGGGTCCCTTGAACGGTGCCGTCGGCGGCGTGGCGGTGGATCGGCTGGGGTTCGTCTACGTGGCGGACTTCGGGGAGACGGTGTGGAAGATCTCGCCCTGGGGAGAGGTGGAGGTCTTCGCTGAGGATCTCTACGCTGCCTCCGGCAACGGCATCGATAGCGAGGGCCGGCTGCTGCAATCGAGCTTCCGCGCCGGCACCGTCCACCGTATCGACCGGGACGGCAGCAAGACCCTTCTCGCCCGGGATTTGCAGGGGCCGGTGGGGGTGCTGGAGCATGCCGACGGCAGCGTCTACGTCTGCGGCTGCGCGGGCAATGTGATCTACCGGCTGGGTGCCGAGGGGAAAATGGGCGAGGGAGAGGCAGAGGTCTTTGCCGAGGGAGATCTCTTCAACTGCCCCAACGGCATCACCCAGGACGCCCAGGGCAATCTCTACGTCGCCAACTTCAGCGACGGGCGGGTGATTCGCATCGATGCGGACGGCCAGGCGGCGGTGCACGCCACCATCCCCGGCGGCGGCAACGGGCACCTGGTGGCAGTGGCCGGGGAGCTCTTCGTCACCGGCTTCCGGGCCAACCGCATCTACCGCGTCACCGCCGACGGCGAGGTCCAGCCCTTCGCCGGCACCGGCACCTTCGGCCAGCAGGACGGCGCCGCCGAGGAAGCCCAATTCGCTACCCCCAACGGCATCGCCTACAACCCGGTGCGGGACGCCCTCTACGTCAACGACTACCTACTCACCTGGCCCCAACGCTGGTCCGGCCGCGAGCGCCCCCGGAGCACGGTGCGGGAGATCCTCTTCCCGACCCTGGAGGAGATCTTCGAGGCCGGCTTCGCCAGCGGCGGAGAGGAAGGCGCTCGGGCAGCTCTCCGGCATCATACTCAAACCCGCACCGGCCGCCCCTGGCAGCCCGTCCTCAACCTCTTCGGCTACGGCCTCCTCCGCGGCGACCAGGTCGACCGCGCCCTCGCCGTCTTCGAGCTCAACGCCGAGCTTTTCCCCCAAAGCTTCAACGTCTGGGACAGCCTCGCCGAAGCCCACCGCAAGGCCGGCCATCGGGAAAAGGCCATCGAGCTCTACCGAAAGTCCTTGGAGCTCAACCCGCAGAACAACAACGCCCGGGCGATGCTGGAGGAGATGGGGCAAACTGCTAACCACCCCAGGCGGTGAAGAACCGCCCAGGGCAGCAGCGAGCCGAGATCGAATCGCTGTCAGTGGGCGGGGGCGGTGGGGAACTTCGTGAAGGGCTCGGACGGAGCCTCGGCGGAGGGAGCCTTAGGCGATTTGAGCTCAACCGGCAAGCAGCTCGTCAAGGCGTGTGCTTCCGGCTCTCCCGGAACCGGAGCGCCACCGCGATACCAAAGATCTCCGCAGCCGAGGGCCTCAAACTGGCTACACGTGTACGCTAGCTGGCCGTTTTACCGGCCGATACAGGATTGATGGGGAGGCCAACCGTATTTTGCGCAGTCGATGCAATCACCGATGGCACTGGCTGAAGGCGCGATGGCAAAACTGGCGAGCAAGAGAGCGGCGAAAGGTAGCAGAAAGAAAGCTTGATTCATCGCTAATTATACCTATGTAGTTAGTATTGCTATTAGTTGATGCGATCAATCGGCCGCCCTTCCAGCTTGCCGAAAGAGTGGCACGAGCTGGCCGCTCTTCTGGGACAACGAAGGCCAAGCAAGCTTCCGAGCTGCGATGCCCTGCCGCAGTAGGACAAAACAACAGGACAAGACAGTGCGACAAGACGACCCGGGAATGCTAAAAGTCTTGCTAAACTTCAAAGTATATGGCCATCTCATCACCAAAGGGCATCCCAGGCTCGGCTCTCCAGCCCCGGCTGGTGCTGGGCATCCTCGGCGGTCTGGGACCTTATGCTCACATCCTCCTCGAGCAATACCTACTCCAAGCCGCCAGTCGCTATGCCGGCGTGGCGCGGGAGCAGGACTTTCCCAGCTGGATCCTCAGCTCGCTGCCCCAAACTCCCGACCGCACCGCAGCCCTCGGCCCGGAAGGTCCGGCGGCGCTGCCCCTATTGCTCGAAAGCCTGCGCCGCGTCGAGAAGGCTTCGGGTGAGCCTGGAAAGAACGCTCGCGGAGCGGATCTGGTGTTGATCGCCTGCAACACCGCCCACGCCTTTCTCGGCGAGCTGCGGGCGGCGACCTCGCTGCCGATCCTCGACATGATCGACGGGTGCAGCGCCGAGGTGAGCGAGCGAGTGCCCGCGGGGACGCGGGTCGGCCTGCTGGCGACCACCGGTACGTTGCGCAGCGGGCTCTACCAAAGCGCCCTGCGCCGGCACGGGTTCGAGCCCTTTTCGCCCCTGGACACTCGGGATGGGGAGCGGCGCCAGCAGGAATGGATCATGGACTCGATCTACGGGCGTCCGGGGGGTTGGGAGGGCCTCAAAACGCGGGGGGCTCTGGGCGCCAGCACCAGGGATGACGGGCCCCGGGAACAGCTGCGTCAAGCCTGCCGCACGCTCCGAGACGAGCTCCGATGCGAGGTGTTGATCGCGGCCTGCACCGAGATCCCGCTGGCACTGCCGGAGGGCCGGTGCCAAGGGCTGTCCTTGATCAACCCCCTGAAAATCCTGGCCCGCAACGCGATTCGGGCCGCCTATGGCCTGGAAGCTCAGACGCCGCCGCTACCGGACGAGGGTTCCTAGAAGCCCGAGAGCCGGCGGCTCAGGTCAGCGTAGGGCTGGAGATACCCGCCTGATAGTGCTTGGCCGGTCCGGAATAGGCCACGTGACCGTCCTCGAGCTTCAAGAGCTGATCGCCAAGGTGAAAATAGCGGTCGTCGTGACTGATCACCACCACCATCTTCCCTTTGTCTCTGAGATCCGGCAGAATCTGGCGGTAGAACACGTCCTTAAACATCGGGTCCTGATCCGCAGCCCACTCGTCGAAGAGGTAAATGGGGCGATTTTCGAGGTAGGCCGTGAGCAGTGCCAGACGCTTCCGCTGACCCTTGGACAGCTCGAGGGTAGAGAGCCGCTGGCCTTCCACCTGCACCTTGTGGGCGATACGCAACGCCTCGAGGTAGTGGGCCGCCCGCTCCTCCAGGCCCTCGCCTTCGAGCCCCAGGAGCTGCTCGAAAAGGAAGAAGTCGTCGAAAATCACCGAGAATAGCTGGCGGTAGGCGTCGCGGTTTTCGCCGGTAACCTCCCGGCCGTCGACGACGATCCGCCCCGCGTCGGGAGCGTAGAGGCCGACCAAGATCTTCGCCAGGGTGGTCTTGCCGCTACCGTTGCCCCCTACCAAGAAGAGCACCTCCCCCGGTTGCAGCGTCAGATCCACGGGTCCTAGGGTGAAGGGATGCTCTTGGTCGTCGCGCCGATATTGGTGAGTCAACTGCTGGAGCTCCAGCCGATTCCAGCGCACGGGAAACTCGCCCACCAGCTCGAGGGACATGGGCTCTCCCAGAGAGAAGCCCAGCTGATCGATCTTCTCCACCGCGATCCCCGCTCGGCCCAGAGTCGGTATGGAGTCGAGGAAGAACTGGAGCGGGGTCATCACGTAGAAGAGCACCACCGTGTAGGCGATGAGGGTCGAAGAGTCGACCTGGATGGCGGAGGGGCGGGCGAAGAAGATCAGCCCGAGGGTGGCGAAGAAGAGGAGATTGCCCCAAGCGGACGCCAAGCCAAAGATCATCGTCGCGCTAATCCGCTGTTTGCGGATCGAGTCTGAGGTTCCGCGAATCAAATCGATGAAGGCACCGCGGCGGTGTTGGTGAAGTTGCAGCTCCTTGACTCCCTCGCCGAGGCCTCGGAAGTGCTGGAACAACGTATCCTGCTCCTCTCGCACCTCGCGGAACCGGTTCATGGCGAAGCGCGCGAGCAGCTGATAGATCACCACGCCGAGCAGCACTAGGCCAAGAAAGATCGCGAAGAGCACCAGGTGCAGCCAAGCCAGATAGGCGAAGCAGCCGATGATGATGGTGCCGTTGACGCACAGCACGGGCACCGTCACCAGGGCCTGGGTGACCGAGTTGACGTCGTCGGTGAGAGTAGCGTAGATCCGATTGGCCCCCATGGATTCGAGGGAACGCAGCGGGGTCGCGAGGATCTGCTCGCCGAGCTCGAGGCGCAGGTCCATGACCAGACGTTGCCCGAGTCCCACCAACAGATACTGGGATAGCAGACGGGTCGCTGTGACCAGCAGGCAGAGCAGGAGGAACGACATCGCCAGGTGAGTGACCGGTCCTTCCTCGGCGCTTTCCAGCGCCTGCTTCAGCAGGTCGAGTAGCGCGACGCTGGCCAAGCCGCTGAGACTGCCGGCGATCACGGCCCCGAATAGGAGCAGCCGAGCCTTCCCGGAACGGCCGAGCACGAACCGGATGAACTCCATCACAGCTTGACTCCTCGCGAGCCGGACTCCGGCCTCGAGCCGTCGGGCTGCGGATCCGACACCTCCAGCAGCATCGCCTCCCGGGCCCCACGGGCGGAATTGACCACCCCGACCTTGCCCATGGGGATCATGCGCAGAAAGGTGCCCGCATAGCGGTCGCCGAAGACGAAGTGCCCCCAGACCACGTCGTGAGCCGTGGGCTTTCCGTCGGCGACGAAGAGGAGCGGTTTGGGTTGAATGCGCTCTTGGACGATCCAGCTGCCGTCTTCCAGCGCTCGGTCACACGCCTCCTGCCACTCGTCGGCAGGGGTCCGGGAACCGATATAGATATCCAGCCCGCGAGACGAAGATCCTTTCTTGATCACCAGCTGTTCCCGGCAATCCTCCAGCACGTCCGGCAGGAATTTCCGCTCCCCTCGAAAATCTGTGAAGTCGTCTTGAACTACCCGAGTCCAGGGAATGCTCCGCTGAATCAGGTCGCGCTCTGCGGTGGAGAAGAGGTCGCTATCGGACCAGTGGGAAAGCAGAGCCAGGAGGCGCTTGTCGTTGATCAGAAGGTAAGCAGGGCCGTTAAAATCCTGCACCTTGCCCTGACGAAACAGGTGGGTGATATCTCTTCGCCGGAGGTCGATGCCGTACTCGAAGAGAACGTGGATTCGCTTGCCCTGGACGAATACACCCTCGGGCAAAGCCTCCAGCTCATCCTCCGTGGCGCTCACCAGCCCACCCTGCAAACCAGCGCCCTCCTGCTTGAGATATTCTTGATAAATGCGGTCCGCGTGGGCGATGACGCTACGCCTCGCCTCTATCTCTTCAGCGGTACACCCGTCCGCCGGCGGTATCAGCAGCGCCATGTTGAGCCGACCTTCGCTTCCCAGGCCGCGGAGGATCGCCACCTGAGTGGCATATCGGAAGAGCTCGAAGATCGGGCTGCGATACCGCACCTCGAAACCCGCAGTTTGCAAGAACTCCTGGAACCAAGCAGCCTGAAGCCATACCCCTTGCAGACCGTCGAGCTGCCATCCCCCTAGCCCGGAGGAAAAGTTGTATTCGACGCACTGAGGCCCATGCTCGGTGTCGATGAAGTCTCCACGGGAGATCGCGAGCTCGAGACCATTGGGATCCTGCAACATGTATCGCACCAGCTCCACGGAGTAGCCCAGGAATTCCGCGATCTGTCCCGGGTCGTTGTTGAAGAAGCGTTGGGGAACACTCTTCAACAACCGGCAGAGACCCACGGTCACCCGACGTAGCTCTTCCAGCTTGGGTCCGGAGATGAAAGCGGGCCAGCTTTGCACCGGATACGGATAGGACTGGAAGTACTCGGGCACCGCCGCGTGGCCCTGGGCGGAAATTGGCTGCAGGCACTCCGGATGAGAACGAGCGAAGCGCACGAAGTCTGCGAACGCAGGAGAGAGCTCCTCGTGGTTGCGCAGAATTTGGGGGTCGATGTCGAACAAACCTTGGTCCTCTTCGTTCAGGGAGCCGTTCGGGTAATCACCGTCGGGCTACCAAGCCGTGTTTCGGCGTCGGCCGCCGCCACGAAGATCGGGCTCTCCGTAGCCCCCCGGGCAGCGTTGACGACACCGTAACCGCCCCGAGGCAGCATGCGCAGAAACCCACCGCCGTAGCGCCTGCCGAATTGAAAGAAGCCCCAGACCACGTCGTGGAGAGCGCTGCCCTCTTCCCCTAGCTGGAAGGTACGCGGCCGCCCCGGCACCAGCTCCTGCACCACCCACCCGGCGCCTTCGTCGTCGACGGCGTCGTCCACCAGATCGCGCCAACGGCCTTCGTCCGTCGCCGCTCCGAAACACACCCCCTCCCCGCGCATGCCCAAGGCGGGCTTGAGCACGAAACGCTCCCGATGCTGCTCCAGAACCTCCGGCAGAAAGCCTCGCTCCCCACAGTAGTCGACATAGCCGTCGTGCACGATGCGCGTCCAAGGAATGTGGTCGGTGACCAACTTGCGAGCCGCCTCGTCCAGAGCGCCTCCCGGATCTGCCTGCTCCGAAAGCAGGGCCAGACACTTCTTGTTGGTCAGCACCCGATCCACCGGACCGTTGACCACCAGCGTGCGCCCGGCCATGGCGCTGGAGAAGAGGCGCCGGTCCAGGCGGCCGCTATAGGCCTCCACCACGACATGGACACGGTGGGGTCCCAGATAGAGGTGGTCTCCCCGTTCCTCGAGGTCCTCCAGTGTGCCCCCCGACACCCGCGGTGAGGCGAGATCCGGATGCCCCTCCGCCACCAGCCCAACCAGCTCCTCCTGGGCGACACGAAACCAATCCCGACGCCCGGCGTTAGAGGACGGCGCGAGAAACGCCAGGTGCAGGTCCCCGAGCTCCTCACCCTGCCCGCGGCAGCGGTGACGGTGCCGTTCGATAAGGTGCTCGAAAAGCTCGCCAAGGGTGTTGACGCAATTCCAGGTGGTGCCTGCCCGTCCGAAGAAATCCTGTAGCACCGGGATCCGCCGGTAGAGTTCCGCCCAGCCAACGTTCTGCCAGCCTCCCAAATTACTGGAGACGTTGAGCTCCAAACACTGCATGGTCCCGGAGGAATCCTCGATGAAGTCTCCCCGGGCCAGCAGGCTTTCGCGCTGGCCCGGCAGCTTCAACAGCGCGTCGATGACCGCGGCCTCGGAGGAATCCAGCCGAAAGACGTCGGCCAGGGCGGCGGGGTCTCCCTGGAGCAGCGATTGGGGAAGGCCAAGCACCAGCTCGGTGAGACCGGCGACGGCCCGGCGATGGGCCTGCGATTCCTCGGAATCGATGAAGGCGGGCCAGGATTGGAGCGGGTATTGAGCGATCTCGACGGGCTGGTCCAGGGCCGAGTAGCTTGATCGCAGGACGCATGCGGGATTTTCTGCCACATAATCGAGGAAAAGATCCTCTGCCGCCGGGGGAGCTTCCCGGCGATCAATCTCTGCGACATCGTACCCACGCTGCAATTCAGATCCCACCTTTTCCTTTCCGCCCTTGAACTTCTCTGGCATTTATTAAACTTCCCTGGATATCATAATAAAGCTATGAACTCTCTACTTACTGACTTTCGCTATGCCGTCCGGAAAATGGCCCGGGAACCGCTTTTCACTCTGGTCGCGGTCCTCGCGCTGGCTCTCGGTATCGCCGCCAACACCACCATGTTCTCGGTGGTCGACACGGTGCTCTTCCAATCCCTGCCTTACGGCGACCCGGAGGAGCTGATCTTCCTGCAGGAGCACCAGCCGGAATCGGGAGTGCTGCCGGTGGCCCCCGCCAATTTCGTCGACTGGCAGCGGGAGAGCGAAACCTTCGAGGCCTTCACCGCCTACGTCGGTCCGGAGGCCGGGAGCCGCACGAAATTCACCCTGATCGGCCCGGGAGGCGAGCCGGAACGGCTGCAGGGCACGTCGGTGACGGCGAATTTCTTCCAGCTCTTCGAGATCGAGTCGGTAGCGGGAAGGCTCTTGACGCCGGAGGATCTGGAGACCTCCGGCGACCAGACGGTGATGATCAGCCACCGGCTGTGGCAGCGCCGCTTCGGGGGCGACCCGAACATCGTCGGAGAGACGGTGGTTGTGGAGGGGACGGGCCGCACGATCCTGGGGGTTCTGCCGCCGGACTTCGCGTTCCCGGAAGCCAACGTGGACCTCTGGCTGCCCCTCAACTTCGATTTCTCGTCCATCCGGCGGGCCCACTTCTTCCAGGTCGTCGGCCGCCTGCCACCGGACGCCAACCTGGCGAGCGCCCAGGCCGAGATGGACGCCCTGGCCAAGAACCTCGAGCAGGAGTACCCGGCCACCAACGCCAATCTCACCGTCGAGGCCATCCCGCTGCGAGATCGCATCGTGGGAGACACCTCGCAGACTCTTCTCCTGCTGCTGGCCGCCGTCGGCCTGGTGTTGATCCTGACCTGCGCCAACGTCGCCAGCCTGATGATCGCCCGGGCGACGACCCGCCAGGGGGAGATGGCGGTGCGCACCGCCCTGGGCGCCGACCAACAGCGCATCACCGGCCAGTTGCTGATCGAGATGATGGTACTCGCGCTGGTGGCGGGCGGTGCGAGCCTGTTGCTGACCCAGGGTCTGCTGACCCTCGTCGGACAATGGGCGCCGGAAGGCGTGCCGCGCCTCGATCAAGCGGCCCTCGATCTGCGGGTGATCCTGTTCACCGCGGCGGTCACCCTGCTGGTCACCTTCCTCTGCGGACTGGCCCCGGTGCTCTCGAGCCGGCGCCTGGACCT